>NZ_JBXAFF010000009.1:0-80470 GCF_058792815.1 Microbacterium sp. MPR-TSA4 | reverse complement strand
AGCTCCCGCAGCCCCCGGTCGTCAAGCTCCCGCAGCCCCCGGTCGTTGAGCGAGCACAGCGAGTCGAAACGCCCCACCGCGCACCACCCGGTCGTTGAGCGAGCGGAGCGAGTCGAGACGCCTCGCTCCCCGAAACTTGCACAACCGTGTGCAAGTTAATACACTGACCCGGTGACGACCACCGCACCCCTCCGTCGGCCCCGCAAGGATGCCGCCGCCAATCGCGCCGGCATCCTGCGCGCCGCAGCGACCACCCTCGCGGTCGACCCCTCCGCCTCGATCGACCAGATCGCCCGCGCCGCGGGTTTGTCCCGGCGCGCCCTGTACGGGCACTTCGACGACCGTCAGGCGCTGCTCACCGAGCTCATCTCCGCCGGCGCCCAGCGCTTCAACGCCATCGCGTCCTCCCTCGACGAACCGCATCCGCCGCTCGCCCTCGCCCGTCTGACCGCGGCCCTGTGGGCCGAGGCCTCCCACGTGCAGGTCGCCGCCGCCCTCGCGCTCGACGAGACGCACCTCGAGCAGACGGCCACCGCCCTCGCGCCGCTGCGACGCGCTCTCGTCGCCGTCGTCCGCGCCGGGCAGGACGACGAGAGCCTCCGGGCCGACATGGCCGCACCGACCCTGGCCCGCCTCATCGAGGAGACGGCGCGCGCCGCCGTCAGCCGCATCGACGCATCGTCGCCCATCGCCGCCTCGCTGGCCGTCCGCGCCGTGCTGAGCATCGCGGGGCTGTCGTGGCGCGAGTCCGAGGCGCTGCTCAACGCCCACCCCGACGTGCTGGAGGCGAACTGATGCGCGTGCACCTCGACGAGGTCCAGAAGGGGCGGCGCGGCGAGGCCCTCGGCGCGACGAGCCTCACCTACCGCAGCGGCCGCGCCACCCTCGCGGTCGCCGAGACCGAACAGCGTCCCACCGTGCTCGGGCTCATCGCCTCGGGCCGCATGCGACCGGATGCCGGCACCGTCTCCCTCGACGATGCGGACGACCGCCGTGCCCACAACGCGCTGCGTCGCCGGGTCGCCCTGATCGACGCCCCCGATGTCAGCGAGCCGGCGCCGAACATCGCGGTGGCCGGTGTCGTCGCGGAGGAGCTGATGTTCGCCGGTCTCGCCTCCGACCCGCTCTCGGCACGGCGGTGGCTCGACGAGCACGATCTGCGCTCGTCCTCGCGTCTGCCGATCGCCGATCTCGCCCCCGCGCACCGTCTGCGCATCCTGCTCGAGCTGGCCTCGGCGCGTCCCGGCGTGGACGGCCTGGTCCTCGTCTCCCCCGACCGCCACGGCGGCGACCCCGCCCAGTGGTGGGAGCTCGCCGAGGAGTTCGCCGACCGCGGCTTCGCGGTGCTGGTCATCGCGGGCGAAGCGGCAGCCGCCGTCCTGTCCGATGCCTCGGCATCCGCCCCTCAGCATCCGTCGAGCGCCCGCGTCCTCAAGCCCAGTCGCGTGCGCCTGCGCCCCACCACCCCCCTCGCCGGAGGCCACCGATGAAGATCCCCGCCATGATCGCTGCCGAGCTGCGGCGCCTGACGGCGACGCGGATGTCGGTGCTCGCGCTCGTCGCCCTCATGCTCGTGCCCGTCCTCTACGGCGGCCTCTACCTGTGGGCCAACCAGGACCCGTACGGCCACTTCTCCGAGGTTCCGGTCGCGCTCGTCGATCTCGACGAGGGGTCGGGCAGCGGCGCCGACGCGGCCCAGTACGGCAGTCAGGTCTCGCAGCAGCTCATCGACGGTCACGCGTTCGACTGGCGCGCGCTGAGCGAGGCGGATGCCGCGACCGCCCTCCACGACGGCACGGTCGACTTCATCGTGACGATCCCCTCCGACTTCTCCGCCGCGCTGGTCTCCTCCGGCGGATCGGCCCCGCGGCAGGCGACGATCGGCTTGCAGACCAACGACGCCAACAACTACCTCGCCTCGACCATCGGCACGCAGGCCGTGGAGAAGATCCGCCGGTCGGTCGCGGAGCTCGTCGGGCAGGAGGCCGCCTCGCGTCTGCTCACGGGGCTCAGCGACATCCGCGCGCAGCTCGTCCAGGCCACCGATGGCGCGACGACCCTCACCGACGGCGCCCAGCAGGTCGCGGACGGCAGCACGACGCTGGCGCAGGGCACCGCGACCCTGGCGACCGGTGCCGCGACGCTCACGGGCGGCGCCACCCAGGTCGCCGACGGAGCGGCCCAGGTGGCCGACGGTGCCGCCCAGGTCGCCGACGGGACGGCGACCCTCGACGGGTACGCCGACCGGGCCGCCGCCGCGGGGCAGGACGTCGTGGACAGCCTGCCGCAGGCGCGCGCCGACATCGCCGCGCTCCTGGCACAGCAGGGCGTCGACCAGGCGACCATCGACCGCGTCCTCGCCTCGCTCGATCCCGTCGGGGATGCCGCGCGCACCGGCAACGCGCGCCTCCAGTCGGCGGTCGCGCAGGTCGACCGCCTCGCCGCCGGCGCGGCACAGGTGGCTTCCGGTGCCGCCCAGGTCTCGTCCGGAGCCGCCCAGGTGGCGTCGGGCGCCGGGGCGCTCACCGACGGGGCGAACCAGGCGGCGACGGGAGCGGCGACGCTCTCGTCGGGCGCCGGTCAGGTGGCCTCGGGTGCGGCGCAGCTGCGCGACGGGCTCGCCTCGGGCGTGCAGGCCATTCCCGACACGGATGCCGCGACCCGCGACGCCCAGGCCAAGGTGATCTCCGACCCGGTGGCCGTCGACTCGAGCGCGCAGACCTCGGCCGGCGACTACGGCGCGGGCCTCGCGCCGTTCTTCGCGGCGCTGGCCGGATGGATCGGGATCTACGCGCTCTTCCTCATCGTGAAGCCGATCTCGCGCCGCGCCGTGACGGCGCTGCGCTCCCCGATCCGCGTGACGATCGCCGGCTGGCTGACACCGGCGCTGCTGGGCAGCGTCGGCATGGTCGCCCTGTTCGCGGTGCTGTCGTTCACCCTCGGCTTCCGTTTCGCCAACCCGCTCGGCACCCTCGGCATCCTGATGCTGGCGTCGTTCACCTACGCGGCCATCATCCTCGCGCTGAACGTGTGGCTCGGGTCGGTCGGCCAGTTCGTGGGTCTGGTGATGATGGTGCTCCAGCTGGTGACCGCGGGCGGCACGTTCCCGTGGCAGACGCTTCCGGCGCCGCTCGCCGCGCTGCACCACATCCTGCCGATGGGCTACGTCGTCGACGCCATGCGCCAGCTGATGTACGGCGGCGACCTCGCCCGGGTGAGTACCGACATCGGCGTGCTGCTGCTGTGGCTCGGCGGGGCGCTCGCGCTGTCGGCGGTGGGCGTCACCCGGATGACGCACCGCCGGACGCTGCGCGACCTGCAGCCGAGCCTCATCGGCTAGCCCCGCCCGCGCCGGTCGGGCGGCGGGCGTCTGCTGCCGTCTTCAGTCTGGATGGGGGCGCATCCCTCCCGGAGCCCCGGAATTCCGGGGGTCGCGCCCGGCGGCACCGGCCGGGAGACTGAATACGGAACACCGGACCCCCACCCGCAGCCTCGGCCGGGCGGCGCGGCGAGACGGCCTGTCAAGGCCCCTCGCCCCGCGGCGTTCCCGCCTACGATCGGAAGGGACCCGGAGGAGACCCCATGGCGACCGCCAGTGTCCGACTGTTCGACTGCACCCCCGACGACGTGTTCGCCGTGCTGGGCGACGGCTGGGTGTATCCGGCCTGGGTGGTGGGCGCCTCGCGCATGCGCGCCGTCGACCCCGAGTGGCCCGCGGAGGGCGCCCACATCCACCACTCCCTGGGCGCGTGGCCCGTGCTGGTCGACGACGACACGCAGATCGTCGAGTGGTCGCCCCCGCGGCGCCTGCGCCTACGGGCCAAGGCGGGCCCGTTCGGCCGCGCCGTCGTGGTCATCGAGGTGCGGCCCCGCGGGGAGGGCTGCGTCGTGCGCCTGGCGGAAGAGCCGGTCGGCGGCGCGGGACGCCTGCCCCGGTTCCTGTGGGCGCCGTTGCTGCACCTGCGCAACGAGGAGACGATCCGGAGGCTGCGCTACCTGTCGGAGGGCCGCCGTCGCGAACGCGACGCCGCGCAGACCTCCGCGCGACCCGCCGTGCCCGACCCGGCCGGCGGCACCCCCGATGCGGATGCCGTGGCCGACGCCGCCGAGGCGACGGATGCGCACGACGCGGCGGCGGGAGTGGCGTGACCGACGTCGAGGTGGTCGGCTCGGGACCCAACGGCCTCGCCGCGGCGGTCACGCTCGCGCGCGCCGGACTCTCGGTGCGGGTGTTCGAGCGGATGCCGCGGTGGGGCGGCGGTGCCCGCACGGCGGAGACCGTCGCCCCCGGTTTCCGGCACGACACGTGCTCGGCGGTGCATCCGCTGGCGGTGGCGTCCCCCTTCTTCCGCGCGTTCGGCCTCGCCCGGCGCATCCCGTTCGTCACCCCGGAGATCTCGTTCGCCCACCCGCTCGGCGCGGCGGACGGGGGGTCCGGGATCGCCTACCGCGACCTCGACCGGACGGTGGCGGAGCTCGGACGCGACGGCGCCGCGTATCGACGGCTCCTCGGCCCGCTCGCCGCCCGCGCACGCGAAGTCGCGCGGTTCACGGGATCACCGCTGCTGCGCGTGCCGCCGCATCCCGTCGTCGCCGCGCGGTTCGGGATGCGGGCGCTGCAGCAGGGCAGCCCTCTCTGGAATGCGGGCTTCGCGGAGCGGGTGGCACCGGCGATGATGACGGGCGTCGCGGCGCACGCGATCGCCCCGCAGCCCAGTCCGGTCGCGGCGGCCGCGGGTCTCGCCCTGCAGGCGCATGCGCATGCCGCCGGATGGCCCCTTCCGATCGGCGGCTCCCAGGCGATCTCCGATGCCCTCGCCGACGATCTCCGCGCGCACGGCGGTGAGATCGTCACCGATCACGAGGTGACCTCGCTCGACGAGCTCACCGCGGCGGCGATCGTGCTCGACGTGACCCCGCGCGCGCTGATCCGACTCGCCGGGCACCGGATGCCGGCCGGCTACCGGAGCCGTCTGGAGCGCTTCCGGTACGGCAGCGGGTCGGCGAAGGTGCAGTTCGCGCTGTCGGGGCCCGTCCCCTGGGCCGACGAGCGCATCGCGCGCGCCGGCACCGTGCACATCGGCGGCACGCGCGAGCGCATCGCCGCGGGCGAGCGGGAGGTGCTGGCGGGGCGGCACGCGGCATCCCCGTACGTGCTCGTGGCGCAGCCGTCGGTGTTCGACTCCACCCGCGCCCCGGCCGGGCAGCACGCGCTCTGGGCGTACACCCACGTCCCGACGGGTTCGACGGTGGATCAGACGGAGGCCGTCACTCGCGCGATCGAAGAGGTGGCCCCCGGGTTCCGCGACGTCATCCTCGCCACGCGCGGCACGACCGCCGCCGAGCTCGCTCTCGACAACCCCAACTACGTGGGCGGCGACATCGCCGCCGGCGCCGCGACGCTCCCGCAACTGCTGGCCCGCCCCGTCCTGAGCGCGGACCCGTGGCGGACGCCGCTGCCCGGCGTGTACCTCTGCGGAGCCTCCACCGTGCCGGGCCCGGGCGTCCACGGCCAGTCGGGATGGTTCGCGGCCCGCAGCGTGCTGCGCCACGAGTTCGGCATCGCGCGGACACCGTCCCTCGCCCCCTGACCGCGCGGGCGCGCGGCGGGAAGGATGTCGGAGCCGGGCCGGTCACCCCCCAGTTCCGCGCCCGGCTCCCGACCCTTCGAGTGTGACGCCTCGGAAGGGAGCCGCGTCGTCCGTCCACAGGTGCGGATCGGAGATCTCCGATCCCCCGGGTTGTGGAGGAGGGTACGCGCCGTCGGCGGGTGCTCAGCCGCCGGCGCCGGGGGGCGTCCGGCGGGCGGCGTCGAGCTCGTCGACGTACAGCGAGCGCTCGTCGATCGTGCCGTTGCGGTAGGCCTGACGGCCGACCATGTGCGCCGACAACGGCGCGGTCGCCAGCTGCATCATCACGATGGGCACGAGGAAGGCGATGACGGGCCACGACCGCAGCGACAACGCGATCGCGAGGCAGATGAGGATGAGACCCAGCACCTGGGGCTTGGTGGCGGCGTGCAGCCGAGTGGGCACGTCGTGGAAGCGCAGGAGCCCGATCGCGGCGGTGATGCAGAGCAGCCCGCCGATCAGCACGAGCACGAGGGCGGCGGTGTCGAGGATCTCGTTCATCGGTCGGTGTTGTCCCTCCGCGCGACGAAACGGGCCACCGCGATCGAGCCGAACACGCCCACCGCGGCGATGATGAGCAGCGCCGGCAGCGAGCGGGTGTGATGGTTGATGACCATGTCGGCGCCGAGCGCGCACATCACCAGGGTCAGCAGCACGTCGGATGCCACGGCGCGGTCGAGGATCGACGGCCCGACGATGATCCGCCACAGCGTCAGGAGCCCGGCGATCGCGAAGACGACGTAGACGGCGACGATCAGGACGTTCATCGGCCCGCACCCCCTTCGCGCGGGCTCTGGGCACCCGCGGTGCGGATGGCGGCGAGCTGGGCGCGCGACCCCACGGCGCGGACGATACGCGACTCCCAGCCCTGCACCGCGCGGCGCTGGTTCTCCACGTCACGGTCCGACGAGACGCCGATGACGTGCAGGTAGAGGATGCGACGGTCACGATCGACGTCGACGATGAGCGACCCCGGGATCAGCGAGGCGGTCACGCCGACGTGCGCCATGATCAGGTCGTCATCGGTGCGCAGCGGCACGGCGATGACCGCCGTGCCCGGGTAGCGCCGTGGGTTCAGCGTCTGCCAGGCGACCAGCAGCGAGCCGCGGATCAGCGCCAGGAAGAACATCACGACGAACACGGCGCCGTACCAGATGTTGACGCGGCCGGAGAGCTCCACGGGGGGAAGGCGGAAGACGCGGGTGACCACGATCGCGACGATCAGCCCCGTGACGGCGGCGAGCACCGTGAACTGTCCCCACAGCAGCATCCAGAGGGCGACGAGCCAGACGAAGAAGGGGAGCTGGCGCCACACGGCGGACGCGACCGAGGTGGACGGGCTCACGATCCGCCTCCTTCATCGAGCTGCACGAGCGTGACCGGCGTCAGGAGGGCGTCGCCGATGCTCGCGCACAGCGCGTACAGCGGTCCCGCGAAGATCGTGAGGGCGACCGTGACGGCGACCATTCCCGCGGTCGTCGCCGTCATGATGCGCGGAATGACGCGTCGCGCGCCCTCGTCGTCGGCGGCCGGGGCATCGCCGAGGTAGGAGATGCGGTCGACGACGCCGGTCTCCTCGGTGTGGTCGTCGTCCTCGCGCCAGAAGGCGAGGTTCCAGGCGCGCATGAGCGTGTAGAGCGTGAGCAGCGAGGTGACGATGCCGCCGATGATCAGCACGTACATCAGGGGCGTTCCCACCTCGGCGGCGGCGTCGAAGAGCGCGAGCTTGCCGATGAACCCGGAGAACGGCGGCAGACCGCCCAGGTTGATGGCCGGGATGAAGTAGAGCACGGCGATCACCGGCGCGGCGCGCATCAGCCCCTTGACCTTGAGGATCGAGGTCGATCCGGCTCGCCGCTCGATCAGTCCCACCGCGAGGAACAGCGTGGTCTGCACGATGATGTGGTGGACCATGTAGTAGATGGTCGCGCCGAGGGCCAGCGGGGTGGCGATGGCCAGTCCGAAGACCAGATAGCCGACGTGGCTGACGAGGGTGAACGACAGGATGCGCTTGAGCTCCGCCTGCGCCAACGCGCCGAGCACGCCCACGATCATCGTGGCGAGCGCGACGATCAGCAGCAGGGTGTTGACGTCGTTGTCGCGGAAGATCTGCGTCTCGGTGCGGATCATCGCGTAGACGCCGACCTTGGTCAGCAGGCCCGCGAACACCGCGGTGACGGGGGCCGGAGCGGTCGGGTACGAGTCCGGAAGCCAGAACGACAGCGGGAAGACCGCGGCCTTGATGCTGAAGGCGAGCAGCAGCATCAGGTGCAGCACGAGCTGCGTCGAGTCGGGCAGCTCGGTCATGCGCTCGGCGAGCTGCGCGATGTTGACGGTGCCCAGCGCGCCGTAGATCGCGGCGATCGCGGCGAGGAAGAGGATCGACGACACCAGCGACACCACGATGTACACGACGCCGGCGCGGATGCGGGACTCGGTGGATCCGAGGGTGATGAGCACGTACGAGGCCACGAGCAGGATCTCGAAACCGACGTAGAGGTTGAACAGGTCGCCCGCGATGAACGCGTTGAAGATGCCCGCCGACAGGATCAGGTAGGAGGGGTGGAAGATCGTGACGGGGGTGTCGTCGTCGCCGTCGGCGGCGCCCTGCCCGACCGAGAAGAGGAGGACCGCGAGCAGCACGATGCTCGAGATGACGACGAGCAACGCGGCGAGACGGTCGACGTACAGCACGATGCCGAACGGGATCGGCCAGCCGCCCACCGACACGGCGATCGCCTGCCCCGACGAGTCGACGGTGTACAGGAGCACGGCGGCGATCGCCAGCACGAGCGTGAGGGTGACGACGGACACGCCGACCTGCACGCGGCGCTGACGACCGAAGACGAGCGCGATACCGGCCCCGAGCAGGGGGAGGGCGACGAGGAGCGGGACGAGGGCGTTCACCGCGGCTCACCTCCCTCGTCGCGGCGACCTCGCGCGTCGCCGCGCGGGCGGTCCACGGGGGCGTCGTCGCGGATGCCGTCGAGATCGCGGTGGTGCAGGACGGTGATCGGCGCCGTGTCGGTGCCGATGAAGTCGGTCGTCGCGTCGTCGTCGTCGTCCTCGATCGAGGTCTCGTCGTCCATCTGGTCTTCCTCGACGGTGCCGCGATCACGCACGGCGATGTCCTCTTCGTCGTCGACGACGGTGTCGGCCTGGCCGAGCTGCCACGACCGGTAGATGAGCGCCAGCAGGAAGGCCGACACGGCGAAGGTGATGACGATGGCCGTCAGGGTGAGCGCCTGCGGCAGCGGATCGCTCATCTCCTCGACATCGCCCGACCCGAAGAAGGAGGCGACGCCGGGACGACCCATCACGATGAGCAGGAAGAGGTTGGTCGCGTTGCCGAGCAGCAGGAACCCGATCAGCACGCGGGTGAGGCTGCGCTCCAGCATCGCGTACACGCCGCACGCGAAGAGCACCGCCATGATGATGACGAGCACCGCGGACACCGTCATGAGACCGTCACCCCCCGCTCGCGCAGCTCCTGCGTCTGGCGGTCGACCTCGCCGCCGAGCGAACGCAGCACGTCGAGCACGAGGCCGATGACGACCAGGTAGACACCGATGTCGAAGAGGGTGGAGGTGACGAACTCGATGTGGCCGATGACGGGGATCTCCGTCTCCCAGAACCAGCTGGTCAGCGGCGGCAGGCCGAACAGCAGCGGCACGACGGCGCACGCGACGGCCAGCGTCATGCCGGCGCCGAGGAGCCGTCCCGCGTCGGTCGGCGCGGCCGCGCCCAGCTCGTACCGGCCACCGGCGACGTAGCGCATGACCAGCGCCATGCCCGCGACGAGGCCGCCCGCGAATCCGCCGCCGGGGAGGTTGTGCCCGGCGAAGAGCAGATAGATCGAGACGACGATGATCGTGTGGAAGAGGATCCGGACGATGACCTCGAGCATGATCGACCGGTTCTCGGGGCGCACCTTCTGCCCGCCGACCAGCCAGGTCTGTCGCGTGCTGCCGGGAGCGCTCGCGCGCGGTCGGGGGCCCTCGTCGGTCTCGATGAGGGGTCGCCGGGTGCGCGTCGCGCCCGTGGGCAGCGCCGAGATCGACCGCGAGATGAGATCCGAGCGGTGCGTGACGAACACGAGGGATGCCACGCCGGTCGCCGCCACGATGAGCACGGACAGCTCGCCCATGGTGTCCCAGCCGCGCAGGTCGACGAGCGCCACGTTGACGACGTTCTTGCCGTGGCCGAGCTCGTAGGCGAGCTCGGGGAAGCGCTCCGAGATGGGTGTCGCCACCCGGGCGCCGGTGGCCACCATCGCGACCATCGCCATCGTCGCCCCCACGGCGACCGCGAGGATCGCGCGCGCCAGCGGCAGCACCGACGCGTTGTGCTCGCCGAGTCGGGCGGGGATGCGGCGCAGCACCAGCGCGAAGGCCACGAGGGTGACCGTCTCGACGAGGATCTGCGTCAGGGCGAGGTCGGGTGCGCCGCTGGAGGCGAACAGCGCGATCATGCCGAGCCCGGTGGCCGAGACGAGCACGACGCCGGTGTAGCGCTTGCGTGCCCGGACGGCGAAGATCCCGGCGATGATCATGATCGGCGCGACGACCAGCTGCATGGGGGTCTGCCACGCATCCAGGGAGATCTGCCACGACGGGCTCGCCAGCAGGGCGGTGCCCTCGGCGGCGACGAACACGACGAAGATCGTGCCCACGTACACCGGCAGCGAGCCGCGCTGGGTGAACGTGGTGGTCCACACCGCCAGGCGCGCGATGACGCGCAGGGACGCGTTGTAGACGTCGGCCGCGGTGAAGGGCAGGATGCGGCGCGGGACGAGTCCGGTGCGCTGGGCCAGCCAGAACAGCACGGCGCCGAGGGCGATGCTGCCGAGCGAGAGGAAGAGCGCGGGCTCCCATCCGTGCCAGAGCGCGAGGTGGTACGGGTACCCGTTCTCCCCGCCGGCGGCCGGAAGGGTGTCGGCGTAGCCGGAGAACGCGGCGTCGAGCAGCGGCGCGGCGAAGCCCGCGACGACGGTGAGTGCCGACAGCAGCACCGGCGCGGCGAGGAATCCCATCGGCGGGTCGGGCCACACCGTGACCGGCAGCGGCGTGCCGGCGGCATCCTTCTTCGTCCAGAACGCGCCCCACACGAACCGCAGGCCGTACGCCGTCGTCAGCACCGAGCCGAGCACGATGCCGACGAGCGGGATGAGGGCTTCCGGGCGCGACCCGCCTTCGAGCAGCGAGGTCAGCACGGCCTCCTTCGCCACGAATCCGACCGTGGGTGCCAGTCCCACCATCGAGGCGATCGCGATGATCGAGAAGACGGCCAGCGTCGGGGCCTGGCGGCCGACTCCGGACAACTCGCCGATGTCACGCGTGGAGAGCTGCCGGTCGATCACGCCCACGACCAGGAACAGCGACGACTTGAACAGCGCGTGGCCGATCAGCAGCGCGAGACCGGCGAGCGCCGAGTTGCGCTCCCCGTAGCCGAGGACGACGGTGAGCATGCCGAGCTGGCTGACGGTGCCGAACGCGAGGATGCGCTTGAGGTCCGACTCGCGCAACGCCTGGAGGCCGCCGAGCAGCATCGTGAACAGGCCCAGGCTGATCACGATCGGACGCCAGAACTCGCTGTGCGCGAAGGCCGGAGCGAGGCGGGCGATGAGGTAGATGCCCGCCTTCACCATCGCGGCCGCGTGTAGGTAGGCGCTCACCGGCGTCGGCGCCGCCATGGCGCCCGGGAGCCAGAAGTGGAAGGGGAAGATGGCCGACTTGCTGAGTGCGCCGACCAGCAGCAGCACGATCGCCACGTTCAGCAGACCTTCGCTGCCCGGCCTCAGTGTCGCGGTGCCGCCGACGATGGCGGCCAGGCTGTTGGTGCCGTAGATCACCGCCATCATCACCGCGCCGACGAACATGACGAGGCCGCCGAGGGTCGTCACGAGCAGCGCCTGCAGCGCGGCACGGCGGCTCGCGCCACGCGCGTGGTAGAAGCCGATGAGGAGGTAGGACAGGATGCTGGTGATCTCCCAGAGCATCACGAGCACGATGATGTCGTCGGTCAGGACGAGGCCGTACATCGCTCCCGCGAAGCCGAGGAGGACGGCGGCGAACAGGCCGACGCCCTGCTTCTTGCCGTCGAAGTACCAGCGGCAGTAGATCAGCACGAGGGCCCCGACGCCGGTGACGATGAGCGTCATGAGCCAGCCCAGCGTGTCCATCCGCATCGACAGATCGATCCCGAGCTGCGGGATCCACGACACCGATTCCGTCGGCACCCGACCGGCGATGACTTCGGGGGTCATGAGCAGCGCGTGGACGAAGGCCACGACCGGCAGGACCGCCGCGACGAGGAACGCCCGTGGGCCGATGCGACCGAACAGCCATGGCAGCGACAGCGGAACGACCGCGAACGCAGCCAGGAGCACGAGCAATCTGGCCTCCTGACAGGTCGCGGGGGTCGGATTCCCAGTCTACCCGGCGTGCGGGCCTAGCCGACCCGGGCGGTGGTGTTGCCGAGGCGGAAGGTGGAGATCAGATCGACGGATGCGGGCTCCCGCCCGTCGAGCATCGCGGCGATCGCGGCGCCTGCGGCGCGGCCCTTGTCGGTCGCGGGCTGCACGAGAGTGGTCAGCTCGTAGGGGGCAAGGCCGTCCACGGGCACCCCGTCGAAACCGGTGACGCTGACGTCTTCGGGCACGCGCAGCCCCGCGTCCTCCGCCGCGCGGATGACGCCCGCGGCGAGCAGGTCGCTCTGCGCGATCACCGCCGTGGGACGCGTCCGCGGGTCGGCGAAGAGCACCCGTCCCGCCGCGAACCCGTCGTCGATGGAGCTGCCCCCCGTCGCGAGCGCGGGCGCGTCGGGGAAGACGTCGCGTGCGCCCTGCAGGCGATCGCGGGTGACGTCGACGGTGATGTCGGCGTCGGGCGCGATCCAGCCGACGGTGCCCGCGGCATCCTGCCAAAGGGTGACGATCGCCACACGCGTGTGGCCGAGGTCGCGGATGTGCTCGGCCGCCCGGCGCTCCGCCTCGCGGTTGTCGAGGCCGATGCGCGGGATGCCCTCGCCCGCGTCGCCCTCCACCACGACCACGGGGATGCCGCGCGCCAGCACGATCGGCAACGACTCCCGCAGCGACCCGTCGCATCCGATCAGGACGGCCGCGTCGATCGATGCCGTCGTGAGGGTGGGGGCGTTCTCGATGTCGAGCTCCGCGTCTCGGCGCAGCAGCAGCAGGCCGGCGCCGAGCGGAGCGACCGCCTCCGCCAGACCGTCCATGAGCAGACGCTGCACGGGGTCGACGAACATGAAGTTGAGCGACGAGCCGACCACGACGGCGACGATGCCGCTGCGACCCAGTCGCAGCGACGCCGCGCGCGGATCGGGACCCGTGTAGCCGAGCGAGGCGGCCGCGTCCATGACGCGCAGCCGAGTGGTGTCGGAGACCGGTGTCTTGCCGCTGAAGACGACGGACGCCGTCGACGGCGACACGCCCGCGACCCGAGCGACGTCGGCGATGGTGGCGCGGCGGTTCGTCACTCCCCGATGGTAACTCGCGTCAGAGGCGATCCGAAACGATTCGTCGAATCGTTTCGGCGGGGGTCGAATCGATTCGCTAAGGTGAAGTGTGATCACCAGAACCACGCTCGATCGTCGCGGACTCGTCCGATGGCGCACCGCGATCTTCACCCTGTTCCTCCTGAGCGGAGTGACGTTCGCGTCGTGGGCGTCGCGCCTGCCGGCCGTCAAGCAGAACCTGGGCATCGACGACTTCGAGGTCGGCATCCTGCTCTTCGCGATGGGCGCGGGCTCGCTCCTGGGAGTGATGTCCGCGAACGTCATCGTGGTGCGGTGGGGAGCCAAGCGAGGGCTGTCGGTCACGATCGTCGGGGTCGCCGTCGGCCTCTTCCTCGCCGCCCTCGGCGTCGATGCGCTCTCCTCCTACGCGGTCGCCGTCGCGGGCCTCGCCATCCTCGGGCTGTGCTTCGGCGCGACCGACGTCATGATGAACGTCGAAGCGGCCGCCGTCGAGCAGGCCTTCGAGCGGACGCTGATGCCGCTGTTCCACGCGTTCTTCAGCCTCGGCACGGTCGCCGGGGCCGGTGTCGGCGTCGCGATGGCGGCGTGGGGCGTCGGGGCCTCCTGGCACCTCGGCACGGTCGCCGTGGTCTGGCTGATCGTGACCGCCAACGCGTTGCGCGCGATTCCCGCGCAGGCGCTGGCTGTCGTCGACTCCGAGGCCGTGGCCCCGTCGCGGGGCGCGCGCCTGCACGCGGCCCTGGAGGTGTGGCGCGACCCGCGCACCTACGCCATCGGCGCCATCATCCTCGGCATGGCCTTCGCCGAAGGCAGCGCCAACGACTGGCTGACCATCGCCGTGGTCGACGGCCACGGCGAGTCGGAGGCGATCGGCGCGATCTTCCTCACCGTGTTCTCCGTGTCGATGACCGTCTTCCGCGCCGCCGGCGGCCCGCTCGTCGACCGCATCGGACGCGTGTGGACCCTCCGCGCCCTCTCGATCGCGGCGGGCCTCGGCCTGATCGTGTTCATCCTCGCGCCCAACCTCCCGCTCGCCTTCGTGGGCGTCGCGCTGTGGGGCGCCGGCGCCTCGCTCGGCTTCCCGCTCGGCATGTCGGCGGCGGCGGACGACCCCCGCAAGGCCGCCGCGTCGGTGTCGGCCGCGGCGACGATCGGCTACGTCGCCTTCCTGTGCGGGCCGCCCGTCCTGGGCTGGGTCAGCCACCAGATCGGCATCCTGAACACCCTCTGGATCATCGTGGCGCTCATCGCGATGAGCGGCTTCGCCTCCGGAGCGGCCAAGCCCATCGCCGGCTCGAAGGTCGGCGTCGGCCACCACTGACTCGCGCGTCCGAGGGCGGATGCCGCCTCCCGGGAGCCGTGGATGCGTGAACGGATGTCGGAGGGTCGCGAGACGATCGAGGTATGACGGACGTCGCGCCGGGGGCGTCATGGAGGCCGGCAGCGGTGGCCGGTTCGTGGCCGCGCTGGCGGGTCTCGTCGACGAGACCGACGCGGTGGCTCGTGCGGTGACGGCGGCGCAGGTGGCCGAGGTGCGGGTGCTCGCGCGCGCCGGTCGGCTGGCAGAGCAGGAGACCGCGACCCTGCGCGGGTCGGTACGCGAGCACGACATGGTGCTGCGCTCGATCGCCGCGGAGCTCGGCGGGGTGCTGCGGGTGACCGACCGCACGGTGCAGCAGCGCATCGGTGAGGCGCGCGAACTCGTCGAGGGCTTTCCGGCGACACTTCAGGCGTGGGAGTCGGGGAGGATCACGCGTGGTCATGTCCGCGTGATCGTCGACGCCGGTGGCCCTGGCCGAGAGGATATCTCTCCCAGCCGGAACGAATCATCACATAGCCAGAGCCATCCACCCTGCGTGTCAGCAGAGCGTGACGTAGGGCGACCAAGCAGTCCATGCACTGGTCGTGAGTCCACCCTGGACCTGAACACACGTCGACCCGGGAGCGTAAACCTGGTAACCGTACGCCCAGCCGCCGGGGTAAAGGTCGCTGCTTGTGATGGCGCCCGAGTCGGGCAGAGATCCTTGCGCGTAACGACGGATGTACGTCTTACTTAAGGCATCCGAGGTGCCGCTGTTGTAGACGCGTACCCAGTTCGTCTGACAACTCGGCGAGTAGCGGACCTCCATGTACCCGACGAGAGGCCCCGACCCGTTGGCGTACAGGTTGTAGGTCTTGATGGGGTAAGAGCCGCTTGCGCAGTAGTCGGGCCCGCCTGCCGGATCGGTGTTGTCGAACCCTGTCCCCGAAGTTGCGGATGCTGGGACGGCGGTTGAGCCGACGAGGAGAGCGACCAGTGCTGCTCCTATGGTGATTCGCTTGCCGAAACTGAGGCGCATAGCTAATCCCTTCTTCAATGCAACGTCCGTCGCGTTGGTAGGTCTCTGCGCGACTCATGGCTTCGCGGAACACGGGGCCAACTCCCGATGAGGCTCAAGTTAGCCGTCGCCATTGAGGCGATGAATCCCACAAATGAGTGAAACCGCCGTACGCCGTGGCGACGCTGAAGCGTGGCCTCATAGAGGTCGACTCCCTGACGGCAGCGCACTCCGTGTATGTCGCTGCGTGGGTGCCCCTGAGAGCCATCGATATGAGGGGTGGACGGTAGCGTAGGGTCAAGCCGCAAAGCACGGGAGGAAGCGTTGGGTCGCTACAACCTTGAGCAGCTCGGACCCGTTGGCTTCCAGGATCTGGCGGCGTCTCTCGCACTTGCCGTGTTCGGCCCAGGCGTTCAGACACTTGGCTCTGGACGAGACGGTGGCCGCGATATGACCTGCACGGGACGCACGCAGTGGCCCTCCGAAGGCGATGCACGCGGTGAGATCTGGGACGGATACACCGTGGGATTCGTCACGAGTCCTTCACCACCGGCTCCCGAACGCTCCCCGCGGGAGTCTCCCCCACCGTTCTGACGGTCACCCAGCGATGTCCCGGTGCTACCCCGGCGATGATCGCGCGCCCGGAGACTGCGAGACTGGACGGGTGCGTCTCATCATCGCCCGCTGCTCCGTCGACTACTCCGGACGGCTGAACACCCATCTTCCGCTCGCCACGCGTCTCATCATGATCAAGGCCGACGGGACGGTCGCGTTCCATCGAGACATCCAACACGCCCCCCTCAACTGGATGAGCCCGCCCTGCACGCTCACCGTCGAGGTGCCGGATGCCGAGTCGATCGCCGCCGGCGTGCAGGAGCACTGGCGGGTGACGCACGCGAAGACCGGCGACGCCCTGCTGGTGCGCATCTACGAGGTGCTGCACGACTCCTCGCACGAGCTGGGCGTCGACCCCGGACTGCAGAAGGACGGCGTCGAGGCCGACCTGCAGCGACTGCTGGCCGAGCAGGTCGAGGTCATCGGCGACGGGCTCACCCTCGTGCGACGCGAGTTCCCGACGGCGATCGGACCCGTCGACCTGCTGCTGCGCAACCCCGCGGGCGGCACGATCGCCGTCGAGGTGAAGCGTCGCGGCGACATCGACGGCGTGGAGCAGCTCACCCGCTATCTCGACCTGTTGAACCGCGACCCGCACCTCGCACCGGTGGCGGGCGTGTTCGCGGCGCAGGAGATCAAGCCGCAGGCCAAGACGCTCGCCGGCGACCGCGGCATCCGTTGCGTGACCCTCGACTACGAGGGCATGAAGGGCATCGAGTCGGGCGCGCCGCGGCTGTTCTGACCCCGGCATCCGCGCCCCCGGGACGGCGGTCTGCGTCGGCCCTCCCGCTCGTTAGGCTGAGGGCATGGCGTTGAGATCTCCGTGGACCTGTGTGCTGTGGGACGTCGACGGGACTCTCGTCGACGCCTCCGACGGGATCCTGCGTCGTCTGACGACCGCGCTGGAGCACTTCGGCAAGCCCGCGCCGACGCGCGAGGAGCTCGTCCACTGGATCGGTCCGCCGATGTTCGAATCGTTCCAGACGAACGTGGGGATGTCGCCCGCCGAGGCCACCGAGGCGGTCGCCTTCTACCGCACCCTCGGGAAGGCCGACGGCTACACGACCGGAGCGCGGCTCTACCCCGGCGTCGCCGACATCATCGCCGAGCTGGACGACGCGGGCGTCGCTCAGGCCACGGCGAGCTCGAAGCCGGAGGTGCAGGTGGTCGCCCTCATGGAGCACTTCGACCTGGCCCCGCACCTGCAGGCGATGGCCGGATCGACGCCCGATGAGAAGACCCTCGCGTCGAAGTCGGACATCGTCGCCGAGGCGCTGCGGCGCCTGCGCGCCGCGGGAGCCGACACGAGCCGGCCCGTCCTGATCGGTGACCGACACCACGATGTCGACGGCGGTGCGGCACAGGGAGTGCCGGTGATCTTCGTGCGATGGGGATTCAGCTGGCCGCACGAGGCGGACGGCGCCGCGGCGGCCGTCGACGACGCCGCGCAGTTGCGCGCGCTCCTCCTCATCGACGACGCGGCATCCGCTCCCGCGGATTGACGTCGACCGCGTGGGCGGTCGACGACCCGACGCGGAACCGTCACCACGGAGGCGGGCTCACGCGCCGAAGGAGCCGCCGCCGCACCGTGACGGTGGGCGACGGCTCACGCCGACGTGAAAACGGCCCGCTCGGAAGCGGGCCGTTCAACTCACAGGGGGCGGATGTTCTCCGCCTGCAGGCCCTTGGGGCCCTGGGCGATCTCGAACTCGACGCGCTGGTTCTCCTCGAGCGAGCGGTAGCCGCCCGACTGGATGGCGGAGTAGTGGGCGAAGACGTCAGCGCCGCCCTCATCGGGAGCGATGAACCCGAAGCCCTTCTCCGAGTTGAACCACTTGACGGTACCGCTGGTGCTCATGAACTGCCTTACTGACGTGCGACGACGACGCGACTGCGCCGACGGGGTCCACGCTAACGGTCGGCATCCTCGCGCGCAGTACCAGATGAGACAAGGTGACACAAACGTTGCAAGAACTCCGCCGAAAGTGGCAACGCCGCCGCCCCGGCGCAGGGGTCCTCGGGGTGTTTCCGGGCGCAGGCGGACGTACACTCTTCCCAGCGATGTCCCCGAAACTCTCGCCCATCGATCACAGCGATCTGACCAGCGGCGTCAGCCTCAGCGATGAGGTCTACGCCCGCATCGGCGCGGCGATCCTCGACGGCACCCTCGCGCCCGGCGAGCGCCTGCGCGACGTCGACATCGCGACGCAGTTGGGCATCTCCCGCACCCCGGTGCGGGAGGCGCTGCAGCGGCTGGAGCGATTCGGCCTCGTGGAGGTCGCCGTCGGCCGCTACACCCGTGTCTCCGTCCCGGACGACCGCGTGCGCCGTGAGACCGGGGTCTTCACGGCCTACCTCATGGGCAACGCCGTCCGTCTCGCGCTCAGCGCCGCAACGGACGAGGAACTGGCCGTGATCGTCGCGACAGCGGATGCCGTCGTCGACAGTGCCCGCGCGGAGGACGTCGCCCTCCTCTTCGCGAAGTGCACCGAGATGTTCGAGCTGGTGACCCGCGCCACGCACAACTCGGTGTTCATCGGCGTCGTGCGCGAAGCCGCGCTCGCCATCGAACGCAACCTGCGGGGGTGGGAGCCCTTCCTCACCGACACGGTCCGACGCGTGGACCTCTTCGTGCGGCTGCGCGCACAGATGCACGCCCGCGACGGCGCCGGGGCGGAGCAGAGCCTGCGGGAGCTGCACGGCGTCGCCTGATCCGGGCCGACCGACTCGCCGGCATCCGCGAGGCGTCGTGAGACAGCCTGTCGCATCATCCATTTGAATGAAAGACGCCCACGGGTCTCGACGGCGGGATGCCGAGGCGCGCGGCCTCGGATCCGCATGATCACGCGGATCCGAGGCACCGGGAGGCCCTCAGAGGCACCGCCGCCGGCTGTCGACGTGGGCGGAGAGCGCCACCCACGGCGCGCACAATGTGCTCGCCGATACAGGACTTCGCCCGAGGAGACGCCGTGGACGCCGCACATGCTGCCTTCGCCCGCGCGGACGCGTTGTTCTACGACAAGCCGGGCCGACGCGACACCGACTCGTCGGCACGGTTCGAGGTGCCGGACTCCCGGGACTGGACCCTGTGGACCCGCGTCGACGACGACCACTGGACCCACTGGCTGCCGCGCACGGCGGGCCTTCCCGACCAGGGCTGGAAGATCCACGTCAGCGTCGTGCCCGCCACCGCCGCGGCGACCCTCGATGCGGTCGCGGCCTTCTGCCACCATCATCTCCTCGCCTTCAAGCACGTGCGCAGCCGCCTGCACCTCGGCTTCAGCCTCGGAAAGGACGCGGATCGCGGCGCGGCGGGAAAGTTCATCACCGTCTATCCGCCCGACGATCACCGCCTCCGCGTGGCGCTCGAGGGTCTCGATGCGCTCATCGGCGGATGCCCGGGGCCCTACATCCTCTCCGACGTGCGCTGGCGGCAGGGTCCGCTGTTCGTCCGCTACGGCGCGTTCCTCACCCAGACCGTCGTCCACGAGGGCCGCTCGGTGCCCGCGCTGCGCGATCTGCGCACCGGCGAGCTCGTGCCCGACGTGCGGGCGCCGTCCTTCCGCTGTCCCGACTGGGTGCGCCCGCCGGCGTTCCTGCAGGAGGAGATCGACGCCCTCGGCGACATGACGCCGCCGCCCGGGTTCCCGCGGATCACGGCCGCGCTGCACCACTCCAACGCGGGCGGCGTCTACGCCGCGATGATCGACGATCAGCCGGTCGTCCTGAAGGAGGCCCGGCCCCACAGCGGATGGACCCCCGACGGCCGCGACGCGGTGGACCGCCTCGTCGACGAGGAGCGCACGCTCGCGCGCATCCCGGACTCGGTCTCGGCGCCGCGTTCCGTGGGCGTGCTCCGTGCGCACGGCCATCGTTTCCTCGCGCTCGAGCACGTCGCCGGGTCGTCGTTGATGGATGCCGTGGTGTTGCGCAACCCGCTGACGGATCGCACGAGCACCCCCGCGGACATCGCGTCGTATCGCGAGTGGGCGCTCGGCGTGGGCGCGGAGCTCCGGCGGCAGGTGCGCCGACTCCACGCCTCCGGGCTGACCCACGGCGACCTGCATCCGCGCAACGTGCTCGTCACCGACGACGGGGCCGTGTCTCTGCTCGACTTCGAGATGTCGCTTCCGGTGTCGGCACGCGCCGGTGCGCCGGTGGGCGCACCGGGTTTCGTCGCCCCCGGGTCGCCCTCGCCGCGGGCGCGGGACGAGTACGCGCTCGCGTGCGTCGAGCTGTTCATGTTCCTGCCCCTCACCGCGCTGCTGCCGTTGGACGCCGACAAGGCGCACCAGCTGCTGCGCACAGCGAGCGAGCACTTCGACCTCGACGATCGGTGGGTGGCCGACCGGGCCCGCGTGCTCGAGCGCGCGACGCGTGGGCGCGGCCGGCGGCGCGCGCGACCGGATGCGCCGCGGGCGACGATGGACGAGATCGCGCACACCCTCTCCCGCGACGGCGTCCCCGACCGCGACGACCGGCTGTGGCCCGGCGATCCCCGTCAGTTCGAGGAGCCCCCGTATGCGCTCGGCTTCGGCGCCCTCGGGGTGGGTGCCGCGCTGGCCGCCGCCGGGGTCGCGCTCAGCGAGGCGCAGCGCGACTGGGTCCGCGACGCCCTCTCGGGCGATCTGTCGCGTGAGCCCATCGGACTCATGAACGGCCTGGCCGGTGCGGTGTGGGGATGCCGCGCCGTCGGCATGCCGGACGTCGCCGACCACCTCCTCGACGAGATCGTCCGCCGCGACTGGCGCGAGCTCGACGCGACGCTGTACTCCGGCATCCCGGGCGTCGCCCTGACCTTGCTCGCCGATGCCGACGAGCACCCGCGGTGGGGCGTCGCGGCGAGCGCGATGGGACGGCTGCTGCGCGACCGCCTCGACGCCGCCCCGCGTCGCGACCGCGTCGCGACGAGTCGCGGCGGACTGTTCGCGGGCGCGACCGGGACGGCGCTCCTCGGTCTCCGGCTGTACGAGACCTACGGAGACCGCGCCCACCTCGACCTCGCCGCGCGCGCTCTCGACGTCGACCTCGCCACCCTCACCGCGGCGCCGGACGGCGGGCTGCACGTGAATGAGGGCTGGCGGCTCATCCCCTATCTCGGCTACGGGTCCGCGGGCATCGGGCTGGTCCTCGCGCAGTTCCTCGACGTGACTCCGGGAACGGACCGGCACCATCGCGCCCTCGACGGCATCCTCGCCGCCGCGACGGGTCCGTTCAGCGTGCAGGCCGGACTGCTCCACGGTCGCGCGGGGCTCATCCACGTGCTCGCGGAGGCGGAGCGGCTCGGTTTCGGGTCGGTCGACGCCCGCCGGGCGCGCGAGCGGCACGTGGCCGCCCTCGACCTGCACACCGTGCGCGGAGCCGGCGCGAGCGAGGTGCGCTTCGCGGGTGACGGTCTGATGCGGGCCTCGTGCGATCTCGCGTCCGGAGCCGCGGGCGTCCTCGTCGCGCTCACGAGTCACACCGCGGCGGGAGAAGGTGTGGGGACACTCCCGGGGGCCCTCGGATTCCTCGGGCCGTTCGGATCACGCGCACGGCGTGATCCCCGACGAGGGAAGGGAGGTGAGAGGGATGGGGTTCCTTCTCTCCCTGCAGGCACTGGAGGGCGAACACGGTGACGGTCATGGTGCCGTCGGCGTCAGTCACGTCAGCAGTGCGTGCAACAGCAGCTTCTCCAGCGTCTGCTGAGCACAGAGCGCTCCCGTACTGTCGTGACATGACGAGTCACGATCCCGCCGGGGCGTCGGCGCTGCTGACGCCCCGGCGATACGACATCCTCGGCTCCCGTCGCACTGCGGTGCTCTTCTCGGTCACGGTGTTCGTCACGACGCTCATCCAGGTGCTCTCCAACCCGGTCTCGCTCCTGATGGAGGGCTACATGTCCTGGGAGCTCCCGCTTCCGGAGTGGGCGGTCATGACGGTCATCGTCGCCGGATGCGCCGTGCAGTCGGTGGCCCTCGTATGGGCCGAGCGGATGCCGCACCAGGCGGTGCTGATCACGGTGGCCACCTACCTGCTGATCGCCGTCGGGCTGCAGATCCCGTCGTGGCTGTCGGCCATGTACCTCGTGATCTCGGCCGCCCTCTTCCTCCTGGCCACCCGACTCAGCGCCCTCGCCACCGTGCTGTGGACATCGGGGGTGATCGCCGCGGTCGTGATCGCCCTCTTCCTCGCGCTGCTCAGTTGGGGACGCAGCGTCGGCGAGGCGCAGGCGTACGTGCTGCGCGAGTCGGCGGGATTCACGATGCCGGCGATCGCCGTCGCGGCGCTGGGCCTGTGGTGGGGGACGCAGGCGCGACGCGTGGAGCGCGCGAGCGAGGAGGCCGCCCTGGCGAAGCAGGAGCACGATCGGCGTATCGAAGAGGCGCAGCGCGCGGAGCGGGCACGCATCGCGCAGGAGCTGCACGACGTCGCCGGCCAGCACCTCGCCGGCCTCATCACGCTCGCCGAGGCGGCGGCGACCCTCGTCGACACCCAGCCCCAGCGGGCGATGGAGCTGGTGGCGTCGGTGAAGAACGAAGGCAGGTTCGCGGCCGCGAGCGTCACCGGTGCGCTCTCCGATCTGCGCGCGACCGGCGCCGAGCCGCCGTCGAAGACCGCCGACCTGCGGCGCGCGTGGGAGCTCGCCGAGTACTGGGACCGGATCGGGATGTCGGTCGAGGTGGACGTCGTCGGTTCCCTCGACGACCTTCCGGTCGTCGTCTCCAGCACCGCGTACCGCGCGCTCCAGGAGGCGCTGACGAACGTCGCGAAGCACGCCGCGGGTGCGCCCGTGCGGGTCCGGATCCGCGTCGACGCCTTCCTCGACATGGTCATCGAGAACGACGCGGACGGCGGACGGGTCAAGCCGGCCTCCGACGTCGGCCTCGGGTGGGGGTTGGCGTCGATGCACGAGAGGACGCTCCTGCTGCGCGGCACCCTCACGGCGGGCCCCGTCGCCGGAGGCGGGTGGCGTGTGCACCTGCGGGTGCCGCTGAACGAGGAGGCGCTCGTGAGGGATCGACGATGACCGCGGCCCCCGCCCGCATCCGCGTGCTCATCGCCGACGACAATCGAGCGGTGCGACTGGGCATGCGGCTGCAGCTCGACAGCGTCCCCGACATCCTCGTCGTCGGGGAAGCGGCCAACGGGGCCGACGCGCTCACCGCCGCGCGCACCGAGCGGCCGGACGTGGTCCTGATGGACCTGCAGATGCCCGGCGTCGACGGCATCGAGGCGACCCGTCAGCTCACCGCACCGGATGCCGAGCACCCGGCGGCCGTCGTGGTGATGACGAGCTTCGCCGTCGACGGATACGTGCGCGACGCGCTGGATGCCGGCGCGGCGGGCTACCTGCTCAAGACGCACGACTCGCACTACCTCGTCGACGCGATCCGCGCGGCGGCGCGTGGGGAGGCCGTGGTCTCGCCCCGGATGATGGCCCCCGTCCTCAAGGAGTTCGTGCGCCGCGGGCGTCCCGCGTCGGGCGACGCGCTCCCCTCGTCGCTGTCGCCCGCCGAGCGCCGTGTGGTCTCGATCCTCGCGAGCGGGGTGACGAGCAACGAGGACATCGCGGCGCATCTGAAGGTCTCGGCGCACACGGTGCGGTCGCAGTTGCAATCCGCCATGCGCAAGACCGGCGTCGCCGACCGCACGCAGCTCGCGCTGTGGGCGGTGCGCCGCGGCCTGGAGCGGGACGACGTCTGAGCACCGGCGTGGGTCAGGGCGACGTAACCTCCACCGCGTGGGTCACAACACTGCTGCTGAACCGGTGCGAAGACGAGCCGGGGAGGAGGAGAGTACTACCTCCCCTCCTCCCCGGTTCGGGCCGTAGTGGCCCCACCGGCGTTCGCCGGTGACGCGCCGCCCCCCAGCGGCGCTGCCTGTGGATGCCGCAGACGGTGCGGATCGAGAAGGAAGACGACGATCAGCACCAGGGCGGATGCAACGGCGAAGCCGATGCCGTACCCGGTTTTGAGCACCATCGCGACCGTTCCCATGTACGGAACGTGGAAGACATAGAGGCCGGCAGTGTCAACGGCGTACGGCTCAGGATCGTCAGTGGCGTTCGCGTCGCCGCGAAGCGTGACATCGACCGTGGTGCCGTCTACGTCATGGACGGACGTCACACGATGAGTGATGAGTCCGAGCCCACGAGGGCGCTCGAGCGTTGCGATGTCGCCGACGGTGAGCTCGGCTGCCGGAACCGTCCGTGAGAAGACGACTGACCCGACCGGGAGAGTCGGCTCCATGCTGCCGGAGAGCACGATGAGCGGCCGCACTCCGAACGCGAACGACACCCCGAAGACGAGCACGCACACGATCCCGAGCACCGCCGCGGAGGTGAGGATCACCGAGCGCAGCAGGCTCCACGCGAACCAGAGCCGGGACGAGTGGCCCGACAACGACCTCCCGCGTCGGGATCGCCTCGTCGTCATCGACGCTGTCATGGCTTGCGCGAAGCGGCGTCGAACCGGACGGCCAGCGCCGACTGCCCGCCGTTGAGGCTTTCGACCCCTGCCACGTCGAGGTAGCGGATCGTGAGAGTGATGATGTCGGAGCTCGCAGTGGCACCCGGAGTGTAGGCGTCGCCTGCAACGAGCGGCTGCTCGCCTCGTGCCGACAGGGTTCCCAGACTGGCGTGAGCGTCTGCCAGTGCAGCATCCGAGAAGAGCACGCTCCCGTCCGCCCTCGATGCCGTGAACCGGAGATACGGCGTGATGTTCGGCACGGATGGCGACACCGCGCCCGTCCCATCGCGGGCCACCAGGGTGACGACCGTGTCCGCGTCCAGGTCTGTGGTGTTGTTGAAGACCGGGATCTGCGTGACGACGGTGCGGCCGGGAACGAGGGTCTCTGCGTCTGTCACGGGCCAGGCGTAGCCGGCCGGCGCATCGGCCTGCTCGACCGTGCCGTCGGGCAGAACGATCCCGATGTCGAAATGCCCCTGATAGCCGACCCCGGCGTCTCCCGCGAGATTCATGTTCGCCTGGTCCGTATAGGCCGCTGAGGTCGCCGCTGCGGTGACGACCACCGCGCCGACCACAGCGATCGCGCCGGCAGCGACGGCGAGCGCGAAACGCCTGGTTGTACGTCGGGGCGCGCGGTCTCGAGCACGAATACGCATGTCGCGTTCTCCCTTACTGCGCGATCATCGAAAGGTCCCAGGAGACCTTGCGGTTGGTGGTGGTGCCGACGCTGGGCAGACCGATCGCGCCCTGTGGGTTGTATCCGCGACCCCAGAACGTACCGTCGCCACGCTGCCAGATGTAGTAGCCCTGCCCGGCGGCGAACTGGCGCACGTCGTCGTCGACCTTCGTCGGGGCCTGGGGCAGCTGACCATAGTCATCGCTGGCCCCGTAACCCCACAACGAGCCGTCGTTCTTGGCCATGACGACCCCCGTCAGGCCGAACTGCATCGAGGTGATGCCGCTCAGAGTGGTGACGAGCGCGGGCGTACCGGGGGTGCCGGATCGGTTGCCGATGCGCGTCGCAGACCCGCCCCAGCTGAGGAAGGTTCCATCAGACAGGAGCGCTCCTCCCATGGAGATGCCCCCGTCGACGGCGACGATGTGCGGCTGCCCGGTCGCGACGGTGGAGGCGAACCAGGGCGACAGTGATGTGAGCTTCACCGCCGTGGTCCCGCTGGAGTAGCCGGTCGGGGTACTGGAGGTGCCGCCCCACGCGTAGACGTCGCCGTTCTCCAAGATCACGAAGAAGTTCGTGTACGCGCCCTTGATGTAGACGGGTCGATTGCCGGCGACGGTGGGGTCGGGCAGTCCGGTGAGCTTCTGCGCACCCGAGACGGTCGAGCCGCCGTATGCACTGGATCCCCACTTGTACACCTCCCCCGTGTTCGTGATCGCCGCGCCGGCCATCTCTGTGGACGCGATCGTCAGAGCTCCGGTCAGGAGCGGCCCCGTGCCGTTCCATGCGGTGCCGATGCGGATCTGTCGGGGTTGATTGGCCGATGAGGATGCGCTCGTCCCATTGCGGCTGTTGTAGGCTCCCCAGCCGTATACGGTCCCGTCCGCCGCCAGCGCGTTGGCGTCGTAGATCATGCCGGAGATCTGCTTGATGCCGTCGGGAAGCGGGACGGCCTGAGGCGCGCGGTCGCCGAGGAGAGGTGAGGTCGAACCCGAGATCTCCGACGAGCCTCCGAACCATCCCCAGACGTACACGCGGCCGTCGTTGCCGAGCGCGATGCCGGTGTCGACCATGCGCGCGTTCCTCGCGAGCCCCGGTCGGAAGGGCGCCGACGCCTCAGCGGCGATCGAGTCCGTGCGCGCGTGAGCGACATCCTGGTAGGCGGCACTCGTCCCCGCGACGCCGGCGAGGAGGCCGACAGCGGCGAGTCCGGCGGCCAGGGCGAGCAGGCGACGGTTCGTCTTACGCATCAGTGCGGGCCTTTCGTCGAGTGAGTAGCAAGACACCGAGGGTGAGAAGAGCGCCACCCAGAAGCAGGAACACGATCGGTGCCGTCCCACCGGTCTGCGCGAGGGGCGTCCGTGGATCGACCGCAACGAACTCGAACACGAGCTCGCCGCTGAGCCCCTGGTAGGAGTTGTCCGCCGAGCGCGGGAGGCTGGCGGTACCGGAGAGCGCATACGTCGCGCCTGCGGGCAACGAGGGCAGGACGATCAGCTGGCCGATGAGATCCCCCGCCGCCAACGGGCCGACCACGATGCCACCTGTCGCGTCGCGAACGGTGACCTCCAGTGGTGTCGCACCGACGAAAAGCGGTACGCGCTCGCCGCTGACCCGCAGCGAGAGAGGCACAGCGACGGAGGTGACGTTGGTCACGGTCATCGTCCAGTCCATGGCATGGCCGGGCGCAGGAGTATCGATCCCGATCGTCGTGGGTGCCGCATCTATGAGATCGTCCTGGGCGGCAGCCGGAGCGGCGGCCGTCCATACGGTGAGAGCGGCCAGTAGGACAGCGGTCCTCCATGTACGGAGGCGGGAGATGCGCGTCATCGGCTCGTCCCGTTCGTCTGCAGTCCGATCGCCGTCGACGTGCCCGCCACGCTGAGACCCGCGCCGGTCGCGATGACGGCGTCGACCCGCACGTGGTGTTCGATGCCCGGCTCGACCGCAGTGAAGCCAAGGCCGGCCGCATTCACGGTGTCAGCGGTGGCGTCAGTGATCGCCGGTGTCGCCGAGCCGTCCAGGTACAGGCTGAACCGCAGCGATCCGAACAGATCGGAGGACTGTGGATCCGGGTCGTAGAGCGAGAGCATGAGATCGCCCGTGACGCCGGGGGTGCGGTTCGCGATCGTGACGTCGAAGCGCACCGGTGTTCCCTCCGTGAACACGGTGCCCGAGGTGACGGGAAGCACGACCGCGTCGGCTCGAGTCACCGCGTCCTGTAGTTCGTTCTGTGCGTCGCGCACCGCGATATCGAAGCGGTGGGGGTTTCCGATCCCCGATCCTTCGCTGCCGGTGCCCAAGAAGACGAGAGCGGCGTCGGTGTACGCGGCAGCGGTGACCCCGCCGCAGGCGAGGAGGACAGCGCCGGCGGCGAGGAGCAGGCGTCGCGTCCCGGAGCGGCGAGGAGTGCCGGTCATGAGTTCTCCGCTTCGAAGTGGAACTGTACGGCTGTGCTGGCGCCCTGCCATCGGTTGTCGACACTCGGCGGCAGATCGATCTGCACGTCCAACACCATGTCGTCGCCCGAGGCGAGTGCGGCGGACCACACGTACGTCGTCAATGCGGTCGCAGGGACGTGGTCGAAAAGGACGGTCGATCCCTGCTTCACCGTGAAGACGAGCTGATCGAACAGCTCGACATAGCGCCCGGTCGTCGGGTCGATCTCCTGCCCGCGGGGCTGAGGATCGACGATGTCCAACGAGAGCGTCCCGGCCAGCGCGGGACTGTTGTTCTGAACGGCAACCCTCAGCGCGAGCACGCCGCCGGGCGCGAGCGTGGCCCCGCTGTGCAGCGCGACCTCGTACGCACCAGGGTTGCCCTGCTGCCAATCCGAGGGACTCGGCTCCCACCCGGTTGCGTCGCTGCCGGCGGTGCGGATGTCGAACGTCGTGCGCGTGCCGTCCAGCGCGACGCGCACATCGGCGAGATCGACGAACGCTGCGGCGGTGGTGAGTGCGCCGATGGCGAGGACGGCACCGGCGGCAATGATGAGCCGACGGGCCCCGAGTCTGAGGACGGGCATGGGCTCTCCTTCTGGGCTGCTCGCGGATGTGCACGCGCACTCGTACGCTGCCGGAGCGTCAGAGAGCTGCGTACCTGGAGAGGGCCCGCGGGACGGGGCGGACGCATCGGCACGTGGGGAGACCGAGCGTCGGCCGGGCTGGGGACTCGGCCTTCCCGCGAGCGGCCTTGGGGTGCACGCTCGCGGTCGGGTGAACGTCCCCGCCCCGCGGGAGTCGGCTACGGCTGGACCGAGATCGCGTCGAAGTGGGCCTGCACGTAGGAGACCTGCCCCTGCAGGGCGTTGTTGTCCGCGGCCGATCCCTGATCCGGGAGCGTGATCGCGACCTCGAGGGTGCCCTGCTCGCCCGTCAGGTAGGTGCCGAGATCGAGATCATCGACAGTCGCCTGCGTGGCGTCGGTGACGATGTCCGTGCCGTCGAGCGTGATCGTGTAGCGCAGGGCCGCGACCATCGCGGGGTCGGACGTGTAGCCCGGGCGATCCTGCAGGGAGAAGGAGATGTCTGCGCTCAGCGCCGGGCTCTCGTTGCGGAACGGAATGGCGACACTGATGGTGTCGCCGGGAGTGATCAGCTGCGACCCCGGGACGTTGATGTTGACGCCCGCTTCGGTGTCGGCCTCCTGCCACGTGCCTGCCACGGGGTTGCCGTCGGCGTCCGTGCCGACGACCTGGATGTTGAAACGGTTGTTCCCACCGATACCGCTGTCGTCGGTGCCGTTGCCGAGGTTCAGGTTGGCGAAGTCGGTGAAGGCGGCGGCCGTGACGAGGCTGGCAGCGCCGAGCAGCGCTCCTCCCGCGATGAGGAGGCGCTTACGGCCGGGAACGCGTGTCTTGGTGTCCATGGGTGTCCTTTGCGTGGGGTGAGCGCGCGACTGTGGTGTCGCACGGAGTACGGCACTGCGACACCATCGAGAGATGGCGCCCGCCGCCGGGAGACGAGCGACCCGACGCGAAGTCCCCCTTGCGCCGCTCGGCTCGTTCCGCGATCACTGTACCAATTTTCTTTGGTTATCGCAAAGGAGAAGAACTGTTTCCCTTCAGGGCCCTGCGCTACATCGACCCGGACGCACCGTCCCGCCGCGGGGTGACCATGAGCGCCATCAGCGGCGTGACTCCGATCAGTCCGAAGGCGACGGGATAGCCGACGGCGGCGATCAGTGCACCGACGAACGGACCGACGGCGGAGGCGGCGAGGAACTGTCCCGTGTTCTGGATACCGAGGGCACGACCCGACCAGAAGGGCCCGGCCGCCTCGGCGACCGACGTGTAGGCGAGGCCGTTGTCGGCGACCGAAACCGTCGAGGCGACGAGGTACAGCACAACGACCAGCGGGTCGAAGCGCATGGCGCCGGCCACGGCGAGGGCGACCATGACCAGCACCCCCGCGCCCGCCACCCATCGCAGTACGCCGACACGGGTGCCGACGCGGTCGCTGAGATGACCGACCAGGATTCGGCCACCAGCGCCGACGAACTGCGAGACCGCGACGAGGGCACCCGCCTCGGCCGCGCCCCATCCCATCGCTGCCACGAGCCACACCATGCCGAAGATCGAAAGCGCGAACTGCGGCACGACCAGCAGCGCGGATGCCACGTGGATGCGGACCAGGAAGTCGTTCGCGCGGTACGGGCTGACCGCGGCATCCACGGGTCCGGATCCGCGCGCCGGTCGCGGCGGATTGCGGATCCCCCATGCGCACAGCACGACGAGCACCCCCGTGATCACCCCCGTGACTACCATCGGCGCCGCGAGCCCGCGCATCGCCAGCGGGGGCACGATCAGCGCGGCCACCGCCACCCCGAGCGGCTGGGACATCTGCCGGATCCCCATCGCGAGGCCTCGGCGCCGGGCAGGGAACCATCCGATCACGACGCGACCGCTCGCGGCGTTCGCGCTGGCCGACGCCGCGCCGCCGAAGGCGAGCAGGACGCCGAGCAGCAGGTAGCCGTCGTCGCTCACGGCGGCCGCCGCGAAGGAGGCCGCCGCGGTGAGCACGAGCCCCGCGACGATGATCTCGCGCTCCCCGTACCGATCGGTGAGGACGCCCCACGCCACCAGAGTGCACACCATACCGAAGGTGGGTGCCGATGCGAGCAGGCCTGCCTGCGTCAGCGGAAGGCCGCGTTCGCTGTGCAGGAGCGGGATCAGGTAAGCCGGCGTCGACACCAACAAGGTGCCCGCCGCCTGAGCCAACACGCCCAGCGTCAGCATTAGCCAAGCACGCGCGGGCGCGGCCGTGGAAGTCCTCGTGATCAGCATCGCGGCGTCCTTTGTCGGATAGAGTGCTGGTATACCAGTCTGGTACACCAGGAGAGTAGCCGTGACCCCGCCCGCCCCCTACGACCGCCTCCGCGCCGCCGTCCTGTCACTCGACCTGTTGCCGGGTGAAGGATTGAGCGAACGCGGCCTCGAATCGCTCCTCGGTGCGTCGCGCACACCCATCCGCGCCGCCCTGATGCGCCTCGAGAACGAAGGGCTCACCGTGCGGGATGGGCGCAGCTGGCGCGTGGCCCCGATCGACCTCAGCGAGATCCGGGCGGTGATGGAGTTTCGTGAGGCGGCCGAGGTCGCCGTTGTGACTCTCGCCGTAGAGCGCGCTGATGAGGCGGAGCTCGACAGCTTCGCCGCCCTCCTCGACGAGAGCGGCACACACGACGATGCCGACACCGTGCTGCGTGACGGCAGCGACTTCCACATCGCGCTCGCACGCCTGTCGCGCAATCCGTTCCTCGTGGATGCGGTGTCCGGGGCGCTCCTGCGCCTCAGCCGAACCCGGTGGCTCGAGGTGCGCAGCGCGGCGTCGCGCGCGCAGGCGCGAGCCGAACACCGAGAGATCGTCGCGGCGATCGCGGCACGGGATCCCGAGCGGGCACGTGAACTCGTCATCGCACACGGACGCGGGACGCGCGACCGTGTGCTCGCCGTTCTGTCCGCGGAGCGAGGGCGTCTGCGCGGACACGGCCTGTCGATCGTGGAGTCCGCGGTGACGAGATGAGCGGCCGGCTCCCTGCCGGCGTGGCCGACACCACGCATCCTGACGTCGCTCACGGCGAAAACGCGGATCACGACCCCCCAGCGTCGCGACGGCGTCATTCTCTGGTCGGCGCCCCCTGCGATCCTGGGCGGCGCCGCCTACGGAGAGATCCGACCTGTCGCAGCGTCTGCGCGCGACGTACCATTCGATGCAGATGAGTGACACCCTTTCTCCCATCGAACTCACCAGCGGGATGATCCTGAGCGACGAGATCTACGCCCGCATCGGTGCGGCGATCGCCGACGGCACGTTCCCTCCGGGCCATCGGCTCCGCGACGTCGAGCTCGCGCGGCAGCTCGGCGTGTCCCGGACGCCCGTGCGTGAGGCGCTGCAGCGACTGGAGCGCTTCGGGCTCGTCGAGATCGCCGTCGGCCGCTACACCCGGGTCACCGCTCCCGACGATGCGCTCCGCCGCGACACCGGCGAGTTCGCCGCGTACTTCCTGGGCAACGCAGTGAACCTGGCCGTCTCCCGGTGCTCGGACGAGGACCTCGCCGACATCGTCGGCACCGTCGACGCCGCCCTCGCGGGCATCGACGCGGGCGAGCCGGCAGCGGTCTTCGCCGCGGCATCCGCTTTGGGGCTCCTCGCCACGCGGGCGACCGGCAACGGGGTCTTCCTCACGATCATCCGCGAGACCTCGATCGTGGTGCAACGCAACCTCCGGGGGTGGTCGGGCGTCGTCGCAAGACCGGCACCGCGCCGCGAGAACTGGCAGCGGCTGCGCGACCGCATCGCCGCGCGCGACGCGGTCGGCGCGGAACAGGCCATCCGGACGCTCTACGGCGTGACGCCCGGCGCCGCGCCGGCCAATCGTGAACGGGGTGACCAGCGAGGGCCGAATGTCGACTCAGCCGAGTGAGTGACCTTCGCACACCCTGAAGTCTTCGAAGACCGTGAACAGCAGAAAAGGCCACCCCGGAGGGTGACCTTTTGCATCGCACCGTAGGAGACGAGATCACCACCGGCACAGCCGGGCTGATCTCCGTCGTCTTCCTGTGGTGCGCGAGGGGGGAGTTGAACCCCCACGCCCTTTCGGGCACTGGCACCTGAAGCCAGCGCGTCTGCCTATTCCGCCACTCGCGCGAGCCGCGACATCCGAAGATCTCACGGACTCAACTTCCCGAGGATATCACGAGACGGGAGGCGTTTCGACTCGGCGCTGCGCGCCTCGCTCAACGCACGGGCGGCGCTGCGCGCCTCGCTCAACGCACGGGGCACGCGGGCGGGGCCCCCGGGCGTTGAGCGAGCGCAGCGAGTCGAAACGCGACGCCCGACATCGCACGTTCCGCGTGCGCTCAGCCTGTGCAACTAGCATGTACGCACCGGTCGGCGATCCTGAGGAGCCCTGTGGGACTACTGGACAGCTTCGAGAAGGGACTCGAGCGCGCAGTGAACAGCGCGTTCGCGAAGTCCTTCCGTAGCGGCATTCAGCCCGTCGAGATCGCGGCCGCCCTGCGCAGCGAGCTCGATGCGAAGGCTGCCGTCGTCAGCCGCGACCGCATCCTGGCCCCCAACACGTTCGAGGTGCGCATGTCGCCGGCGGATGCCGAGCGCATGCTGTCCCTGGGCAGCGCGCTCGACTCCGAGCTGCACACGCTCGTCGATGCGCACGCGAAGGCACAGGGCTTCACGTTCGCGGGACCCGTGACCATCTCGCTCACCGCGGATCCGACGCTGTCGACGGGGACGCTGCGCGTGGCATCCCAGACGGCCGCCGGCCAGGTCGCGTGGCGCGGCGTCGTGGAGATCGCCGGAGCGCAGCACCCCCTCGCGAAGGGGCGCACCGTCATCGGGCGCGGCAGCGACGCCGACATCACCATCCCGGATGCCGGCACCAGCCGCCGCCACGTCGAGATCCTCTGGGACGGCGAGCGCGCGATGGTCCGCGACATGGGCTCCACCAACGGCACGCAGCTGAACGGAACCAAGATCGCGGAGGCCCCGCTGCCGCCCGACTCGGTGATCACGATCGGACGCACCGACATCGTCTTCCGCGTCGTCGCACAGGCGACGCCTCCCCGCCCCACCACCTCTGCCGCCGACGCGACCCGCGCCTTTGGATTCGGAGGATCCGCGTGAGCGAGTTGACCCTCCTGCTGCTGCAGATCGGATTTCTGATCCTGCTGTGGTTCTTCGTGTTCGCCGTCGTCTACTCCTTGCGCGCCGACCTCTTCGGCGTGAAGGTTCGAAAGCTCCCCGAGCCGGCGGCCGCGGGGCTCGCCCCGGCGGCGGCATCCGCTCCCGCGCAGGCCGCCACGGCGCCCATCGCCCCCGCCGCCCCCGCGGCGGCGCCCACACCGAGCGGGCCGCAGAAGGCGACCCGCGACGCCGTGTCACGCATCGTCATCACGAGCGGACCGAAGGCCGGCCTCGAACTCCCCCTCGGCTCCGAGGCCCTCACGATCGGCCGCTCCAGCGAGTCGGGGCTCGTCATCCGCGACGACTACACGTCCAGCCATCACGCCCGCCTGCTGCTGTGGGGCGACCAGTGGATGATCCAGGACCTCGACTCCACCAACGGCACCTGGCACGACGGCGCACGCGTGAGCACCCCGGTGCCCGTGCGCGTGGGCGCACCGATCAAGGTCGGCGCGACGACGTTCGAGCTGAGGAAGTAGCCCGCGGCTCATGGTGTTCGAGGGATCGAGCGTCGCCATCTCCCATACGGGGAAGGTGCGCTCCAACAATCAGGACTCGGGCTACGCCGGCTCGAACCTCTTCGTCGTGGCCGACGGCATGGGCGGCCACGCCGGCGGGGATGTCGCCTCGAGCATCGCCGTCCACCGTCTGAAGGAGCTCGACCACCCCTACGGGTCCACCGGTGAGGCCGAACAGGCCCTTCAGGAGGCGATCTCCTCCACGGCGGCCGTGCTCATCGACACCGTGGCGCGTCGGCCCGAGCTCGCCGGCATGGGGACGACGGTCAGCGGCCTCATCATGGTCGACGACTACGCCGTCATCGCCCACATCGGCGACTCCCGCATCTACCTGTACCGCGACGACGCGCTCACCCAGATCACGACGGACCACACCTTCGTGCAGCGCCTCGTCGACTCGGGTCGCATCACCCCCGAGGAAGCGCGCTACCACCCCCGCCGGTCGGTGCTCATGCGCGTGCTCGGCGACATGGACCCCGACCCCGAGGTCGACACCTTCATCATGCCGACGCAGCCCGGCGACCGCTGGCTGCTGTGCTCCGACGGTCTGTCCGGGGTCGTCGACGACGCCCACACGAGCAAGGTGCTGGGCCACCACTACCCTCCGGGGCGCACGGCCGACCTCCTGCTCAAGCAGGCCCTCGACGGCGGGGCTCCCGACAACGTCACGGTCGTCATCGTCGACGTGGGCGGCAGCCACCCCATGTTCAGCGGGACCGCCACCATCGTCGGCTCGGCATCCAACCCGCAGGGCGTCGAGGTCCCGGCCGCCCGACCCGGTCGCACCAGCTGGCTGCACTCGGCGCGGCAGGCCGCGAACGAACCGACGCACTTCGAGCCCGCCGCCGAGTTCCTCGAGGAGCTCATCGAGGAGGATCGGCGCCGCGCCCGCCGTCGACGCGTGTGGTGGGTGGTCGGGCTGCTGACGATCCTCCTCGCGCTCGCGGCGGCGGCGCTGGGCGCCTACAGCTGGACCCAGACGCGGTACTTCGTGGGCGCCGACACCGACACCGTCGTCATCTTCCGCGGCATCCAGCAGGATCTCGGTCCGCTCTCGCTCTCCTCGGTCTACGAGGACACCGGCATCATGCTGAAGGACCTGCCGTTCTACCAGCGGCTCGCGGTCACCTCGACCATCTCCGCGCGGTCGCTGTCCGACGCGGAGCAGATCGTCGACACGCTGCGCACCACCGTGGAGGATGAACGATGAGCGCGTCGACCGACACCGTCCAGACCGATACGACGGTCGTCAAGGCGTTGCGGAGACTCCGCGTGCCGCAGACGCAGCGCAATCGCGAGCTGGGCCTGCTGCTGTTCGCGTTCGCGATCAACGGCGCCGCCATCGCACTCGTGCAGCTGGGCGCGCTCGGCCACATCGACTGGACGTTCCTCTACTACTGCGGCGCACTGACGGTCCTCGTCCTGGGGCTGCACATCGTGCTGCGCTTCAAAGCGTCGCAGGCCGATCCCTTCGTCGTCCCGATCGCGACCGTGCTGTCGGGACTCGGGCTCGCCATGATCTACCGCATCGACATCGAGGATCAGAGCACCGGCTGGGACGCCCTGTCCACGCGCCAGCTCGTCTGGCTCGCGATCGCCACGGCGGCAGCCGTCGCGATCGTCGTCTTCCTCAAGAACTACCGTGTGCTGTTCCGCTACACGTACGTGTTCGGTTTCGCCGGCATCCTCCTGCTCGTGCTGCCGTTCATCCCGGGCCTCGGCACCGACGCCAACGCCGACGTCTGGATCTCGATCGGCGGCATCTTCTCGTTCCAGCCGGGCGAGCTCGCCAAGATCGCGCTCGCGATCTTCTTCGCCGGCTACCTGGTGCGCACCCGCGAGGCGCTGAGCTCGGTCGGCACCCGCTTCCTCGGGATGACCTGGCCACGCGCCCGCGAGCTCGGTCCGCTGCTGCTGATCTGGCTCGCCTCGATGGCGATCATCGTCTTCCAGCGCGACCTCGGCACCGGTCTGCTGATGTTCGGCATGTTCATCGCCATGATCTACGTGGCGACCGGCAAGACCAGCTGGGCGGTGCTCGGCGTGCTCCTCGCCGTCGGCGGGGCGATCATAGCCTCGCAGGTGCTGACGTACGTCGGCTGGCGCTTCCAGAACTGGCTCGACGCCTTCAACCCCGCCGTCATCGATCGCGACGGCGGCAGCTACCAGCTGGTCAGCGGCATCTTCGGCCTCTCCGAGGGCGGGCTGCTCGGGACGGGACTCGGTCGCGGACGCCCCGGCCTGACGCCGCTGTCGCAGAGCGACTACATCTTCCCCAGCCTCGGCGAGGAGCTGGGCCTGATCGGCGTCTTCGCGATCCTCTGCCTGTACATGGTCTTCGCGAGCCGCGGCATCCGCATCGGCATCGCCGGACAGGACGACTTCGGCAAGCTCCTCGCGACGGGCCTGTCGTTCACGATCGCCCTGCAGGTGTTCATCATGGTCGGCGGCGTCACCCGCCTGATCCCGCTGACGGGTCTGACGACCCCGTTCCTCGCGGCCGGCGGCTCCTCGCTCGTGGCCAACTGGATCATCGTCGCGCTGCTGTTGCGGATCTCGGATGCCGTGCGCTCCCGACCCCGGGTGGTGATCGGATGACCCGCGAACTGCGACGGCTGTCGTTCATCATGCTGGCGATGTTCATCGCCCTGTTCGGCGCGACCAGCTGGATCCAGGTCGTGCAGGCCGGCGACCTCGGCGAGAACCCGCGCAACAAGCGCGCCCTGTACGACGCCTTCGAGGTGCAGCGCGGGTCGATCATCGCGGGCGACACCGTGATCGCCGACTCCGTGCCCAGCGACGACGTGTACGCGTGGCAGCGCCAGTACGTCGATCCGCAGATGTGGGCGCCGGTCACCGGCTACATGAACCCGCTGCTGAACTCCCTGACGGGTCTCGAGCAGTCCATGAACAAGGAGCTGTCCGGCACCGCGAGCTCGCAGTTCCTGTCCCGCGTCGAGCGGGTGATCACGGGTCAGCCGGCCCGCGGTTCCAACGTGCTGCTGACCCTCGACCCGACCATCCAGAAGGCCGCCTTCGACGCCCTCGGCAGCTATCAGGGCGCGGTCGTGGCGATGGACCCCACGACCGGACGCATCCTGGCGATGGTGACCAGCCCGAGCTATGACACCAACGCGATGGCGGTGCACAACGCCAAGCAGGTCAACACGACGTACGACGAGCTGCTCAGCGCGGCGGTCAACCCGCTGGAGAACCGCACGATCGGCACCCTCAACCCGCCCGGCTCGACGTTCAAGCTCGTCGTCGTGTCGGCCGCCCTGTCGTCCGGAAAGTTCACGCCGGACTCGACCTTCCCGAACCCGGCGACCTACACCCTGCCCGGCACCTCGACCTCCATCCGCAACTTCGACGGCAACACGTGCGGACCGGGCGACCAGGTCACCATCGCCACCGCTCTGCGGCTGAGCTGCAACATCCCGATGGCCCAGCTCGCCGTCGCCCTCGGCCAGGACGCGCTGCGCGCCGAGGCGGAGAAGTTCGGGTTCAACGGCGCCGATCTCGACATCCCCCTCGCGGTCACGGGATCGGTCTACCCGACCTCGAAGCTCAGCGATGCGCAGGTCGCGCTCAGCGGTTTCGGCCAGGGCGACGTCACGGCGACGCCGCTGCAGATGGCGATGGTCGCGGCCGGTATCGCCAACGACGGGGTCGTGATGAAGCCCCGCATGGTCGATCGCGTCGTGGCCCCGGATCTGACGGTGCAGGAGAGCTTCGCCGACACCGAGCTGGGCCGCGCGCTCAGCACGACGGATGCCGCGACGATGACCTCGCTGATGATCTCGAATGTCCGTGACGGCGCTGCCAGCGGTGCAACAATAGACGGGGTCGATGTGGCCGGGAAGACCGGGACGGCAGAGCACGGGGCTTCGGATCCGTACACGCTCTGGTTCACGGGCTTCGCCCCGGCGCAGGATCCGAAGGTGGTCGTCGCCGTCATGGTGGAGAACGGCGGAGGTCTCGGGCAGTCCGGCACGAGCAACGGGATCGCGGCTCCAATCGCGAAGAAAGTCATGGAGGCGGTGCTGAGCAGATGAGACCGACACAGGGTGTGAGCTTCGGTGGACGCTACGAGCTGGACTCGCGGATCGCGATCGGCGGCATGGGCGAGGTCTGGGAGGCCACCGACCACGTGATCGGACGCACCGTCGCGATCAAGATCCTCAAAGACGAGTACATGGGCGACCCGGGCTTCCTGGAGCGTTTCCGTGCCGAGGCCCGCCACGCGGCGCTCGTCAACCACGAGGGCATCGCCAGCGTCTTCGACTACGGCGAGGAGAACGGCTCGGCCTTCCTCGTGATGGAGCTCGTGCCCGGCGAGGCGCTGTCGACGATCCTGGAGCGCGAAGGGTCGCTGTCGACCGACAAGACGCTCGACATCGTCGCGCAGACCGCCGCCGCCCTGCAGGCCGCCCACGCGGCCGGCCTCGTCCACCGCGACATCAAGCCCGGCAACCTCCTGATCACGCCCGACGGGCGTGTGAAGATCACCGACTTCGGCATCGCGCGCATCGCGGACCAGGTGCCTCTGACGGCGACCGGACAGGTGATGGGCACGGTCCAGTACCTGTCGCCCGAGCAGGCGTCGGGTCACCCGGCATCCCCGGCGACGGACATCTACTCGCTGGGCATCGTCGCCTACGAGTGCCTGGCGGGCAAGCGCCCCTTCACCGGTGAGTCGCAGGTCGCCATCGCGATGGCGCAGATCAACGACGCTCCGCCTCCGCTGCCGGCCACCATCGCCGAGCCGGTGCGCAACTTCGTCATGAGCATGATCGCCAAGAAGCCCGAAGACCGGCCGGCCACCGCGTCGGCGGTCGCCCGGGCCGCCACGGCGCTGCGTCGCGGCGACGTCGCCGGGGCGGTGGCGATCGTCCCCGCGATCGCGGGAGCGATGGCGCTCGACGACGTCACCAAGCTGCTCACTCCGGGGATGGCGACCCAGGAGGCGACCCGCATCCTGCCGACCGCCGCCGCGCTGGGTTCGGCGGCGGACGCGGGAGCGCCCGCCGAGGAGCCGAAGAAGAAGCGCAGCCCGTGGACGTGGCCGCTCGTCGCGCTCATCGCGCTGCTGCTGATCGTCCTCGGCGGCACGCTGTTCGCACTGTTCGCCAACCAGGGCGGGCAGCCGACGCCGACGCCGACGACCACGTCGACGACGGCCTCCCGCACACCCACGACTCCCACGCCGACGCCCAGCAAGACGACGGTGTCGATCGACAGCCTCGGACTGATCGGAAAGACGTGTGACGAGGCGCAGTCCATCGCCACCGCGAACGACGTCCAGATCACGTGCGAACGCGGCTCCGCCGCTCCGACCGACGCCGAGATCGGCAAGATCTACCAGACCAACCCGACGCGCGGCGAAGTCCCCACCGGCAGCATCATCACGGTGACCTTCTACGACGAGATGTCGCCGATCGGCACGCCCACGGCGCCGACCGTGACGAACGATCCCAAGGGGTCGCAGACGTTCACGGTGACGTGGGAGGCCTTCAGCTGCCCGGCCGGGTCGTCGGTCACGGCGTACAACTTCACGGTGATCAACGGCACCTTCAACGCCAACGACAGCACGACCTACCAGTCGCCGACCGCACCGCGCAGCTTGCAGGTGACCGCCGACAAGGACGTGCAGCCGGGATCACTCATTCTGGTGAAATACACCGCTCAGTGCGGCGACCGCGAGAGCGGCTCCTCGCAGGAGGGCCAGGCGCAGATCCCCACGGCGAGCACGTCGACGGGAACTCCGGCGCCCTGAGCGGCGAGCCTCCTGGGACGGGGGCGCCCCAGGAGGCGTTCAGCAGGGTTCGATTAGGCTGGCGGTGAGTCAGCCCAGGGGAGAGAAGTGTCGGGAGAGCAGCGTGTGCTGTCCGAGCGGTACCGCGTCGATGAGCTCATCGGCCGCGGTGGGATGGCGAGCGTCTACCGTGGACAGGATCTGACCCTCGGCCGCCAGGTCGCGATCAAGGTCCTCAAGCGCGAGCTCGCCGACGACAACGCCTTCCGCACCCGTTTCCGGCTCGAGGCGCAGTCCGCCTCGAGGATGTCGCACCCGGCGATCGTCCGCGTCTACGACGCCGGAGAGGACACCGAGACCGACCCCGACGGCACGGCGCACCAGGTTCCGTACATCGTCATGGAGCTCGTCGAGGGCACCCTGCTGAAAGACCTGGTCGCCGATGGCGGTGTCGCCGTCCCCGATGCCATCCGCTACGTGGACGGCATCCTGGAGGCCCTCGAGTACTCGCACCGCGCGGGCGTCGTGCACCGCGACATCAAGCCGGGCAACGTCATGGTCACCGCGGCCGGCCAGGTCAAGGTGATGGACTTCGGCATCGCCCGCGCCGTGTCCGACTCCTCCTCGACGGTCGCCGAGACGACCGCGATCATCGGGACCGCCGCCTACCTCTCGCCGGAGCAGGCGAAGGGCGAGCCGGTCGATGCCCGGGCCGACCTCTACTCGGCCGGCATCGTCCTGTACGAGCTCCTCACCGGCCGTCAGCCGTTCCGCGGCGAGTCGCCCGTCGCCGTGGCGTACCAGCACGTCAGCGAGACGCCGCTGGCACCCTCGGAGCTCGTCGACGCGATCCCCCGCTCGGTGGATGCCGTGGCCCTGCGTGCTCTCGCCAAGGATCCGTTCCAGCGCTACCAGGACGCGGCCTCCTTCCGACAGGCGCTCGACGCGACCCTCGAGGGGCGCGCACCCACGAAGAAGCAGGTGGGGGCGCTCACCAGCGAGCTCTACGGTGCCAACCCGCGGCAGGCGGCCGAGACCGCGCGGTCGCTCCGGCAGCTGACCGCGGACACGACGATGAGACGCACGCAGGCCGGCCCGCCCGCGGCCTGGATCTGGGCGGGCGTCGCCGTGCTGGCGGTCGTCCTGATCTCCGTGCTGATCTGGGTGATGACCAGTCGCCCGGGCACGCCCGTGCCCCAGAACTCCCGCATCGTCGAAGACGTCACCGACATGTCGTGGGACCGCGCGAGCGAGACGCTCACGGCCCAGGATCTGCAGCCGCGGCGCGTCGACCAGAGCAGCGACCAGATCACGGAAGGCAACGTCATCCGCACCGATCCGGGCGCGGGCACCACGGTCGCACCGGGTCAGTCGATCACCGTCTACGTGTCGACGGGCCAGCAGACCAGCGCCGTGCCCGCGCTCACGGGTCTGTCGTCCACGCAAGCCGAGGCCGCTCTGAAGACGGCGGGCCTGCAGCTGGGCGCGGTCACGACCCGCAGCGACCCCGATCTGGCGCAGGGCATCGTGATGTCGGCCGACCAGACCGAGGGAGCGCAGGTGCCCGTCGGCACGCGCGTCAACCTCACGGTGGCCAGCGGCAAGGTCGCGCTGGTGAACCTGGTCGGCTACACGGTGGAGGCCGCGACACGCGAACTCGAGTCGGACAGTCTGAAGCTCACGCCGACCGTCGTCGAGGATCCGTCGTGCCCCGCCAACCCCGGCACGCCGATCGTCGCCGGACAGTCGTTGCCGCCGGGAGACGTCCCCATCCACTCCACGGTGGAGCTGCGGGTCTGCTCCGGCACCTGACCGGCCGCGCGCGGGCTCAGCCCCGAAGCGGGTGCAGTCGCGCGCCGCGCGCCGCCGCACCGGGCACGCCCACCCGTTCGAGCCAGTTTCCGAGCAGCAGGTAGCCGCCCTCGGTGAGCACCGCCTCCGGGTGGAACTGCACCCCCCACAGCGGCAGGTGGCGGTGGGCGAGTCCCATCACCACCCCCGACGCCGTCTCGGCCGTGACGTCGAGCTCCTCCGGGAGCGTGTCCCGCCTCACGGCGAGCGAGTGGTACCGGGTCGCCGCGAACGGTGACGGCAGTCCCGTGAAGGGGACGTCCCCGCGATGCCGCACGTGCGAGGTGGTGCCGTGGCGCAGTTCGGGCGCCTCCGCCACGGTCGCCCCGAAGGCGACCGCGAGGGCTTGATGCCCCAGGCAGACACCGAGGAGAGGGATGCCGGCGGCAGCGGCGGCGCGGACGACGGCGACCGACGACCCCGCGTCCTCGGGACGTCCCGGACCGGGGGAGACCAGCACGCCGGCGAACGCTCCGATCGTGCGGACCGGGTCGGCGACGGCATCCGCTTCGACCATGTCGGTGTCGGCGCCGAGCTCGTGCAGGTAGCCCACGAGCGTGTGCACGAAGCTGTCGTGATTGTCCACGACCAGCACGCGCGCGCGATCAGCCACCGACAGTGGCCTCCTGCGGGTTGATGAACTGACCGACCCAGGGGAACACGTACCAGAACAGGCCGTAGAGCACGGCGGCCAGCAGGACGAGGAGGATGAGCACCCGCACCCAGGCCGGGCCGGGCAGGACGCGCCACAGAGCGGCATACATCAGGCGGTCACTCCCTGAGTCAGTGAGGCGGGGGCACCCGCGGCGGTCGGGGTGAAGCTCTCGAACACCGCGTAGGCGATGATGCGCTCGAGCATGTTGAGCTTGGGGGCGCAGCTGGTCAGCGTGAGGTAGCGGCCGTTCGCCGCCAGACCGACCTGCTGCGGCACGGGGAGGAGGACCTCGACCTGGGTGTCCTGCACGTACTCCAGCGTGCGGAAGCGGTAGGTGTACCAGCCGTCGGGCGTCTGGATCACGATCGCGTCGCCGATGACGAGCTTGTCGATCGGGTCGAACGGGGCGCCGGAGGTCCAGCGGTGCGCGGCGTAGACGGTGTTGCCGACCTCGCCCGGCATGGCGGTGTCGGTGTAGTGACCGATCTCGCCCGCGTCGAGGATGTCGCGACGACCCGTTCCGGCGGCGACCGTGAACTGCCAGTTCGGACCGAAGCGAGGGATGAACATCACGCCGAACTGCTGGCCGTAGTCCTGCTGGGCCAGGACGGGCACGACCGGATCACCCGTCTCGGTCGGAGACGCGCTCGGTGTCGCACTGGGCGAGCCGGATGCCGTCGGGTCGTCGCTCGGCTGCTGCAGCCAGCTCTGCGACAGCGCGCTGGCCTCGTTGTGCTTCTGCGAGCCGATGATCAGGTCGCCGATCCACATCTGCCAGGCGACGTACAGGAGGGCGACGACACCCGCCGTGATCAGCAACTCGCCGAGCACGCCCAGGAAGGACGCGCGCCGTCGCGGACGCGCGGGGGTCACGACGGGGGTCGCGGGAGCCTCCGCGGCGGGTGCGGCGGAGGTGGCGGCATCCGCGGACGAGGGGGTCGACGGACCGCCCGCACCGTCCTGTGCGGCGAGTCGGCGCGCGCGGCGCGACGTGTGCTCACCCGGGCCGGCGACCCGGGGCCCGTCGTCGCCCATACCCTCGTTCACGGTGTGATTCTCGCACAGCATGGCTGAGGGAGACCTGCCAGGTAGAATCTTCGCCATGGCACGTTCAGGCAAGGAAGACGAGCAGCTCGCGGAGTACGGCGAGGGCGAGTCCGCACCCAACCCGGTGTGGTTCAAGCCCATCATGCTCGGGCTCATGATCCTCGGTCTGCTGTGGGTGATCGTGTTCTACCTGAGCAACCAGGCGCTGCCGATCCCGGGCATCGCCGGCTGGAACCTGGTGATCGGCTTCGGCATCGCCTTCATCGGGTTCCTCATGACGACGCGCTGGCGCTGACCCCCGCACGACCCGTCGTCCGCGCTGTCCACAGGCGCATCCCCCTGTGAATTACACCGGTGTGATTCATCCCCATATGTGGATGAAGCTGTGGATAACTCTCTCCCGCGGCACCCGCGGACCCCGCCTCCCGCGAGGCGCACGGCGTCAGGCGTACACGAAGAGCGGCACCGCCAGCAGCGCGACGAGCCCGACGGCGACGGCGATCAACAGCCAGGTCTGCAGCGCGCGCTGACGGATCTTGCGGGTGCGTGCGAAGATCACGCCGATCAGCGCCCCCACCAGACCGCCGCCGATGTGCGCCTGCCAGGCGATGTTCGACCCCGGCAGGAACGTGATCACCAGGTTGATCCCCAGCAGCACTGCGATCGCCGTCACGTTCGCGCCGAGGTGTCGGCCGATGATGAACATCGCACCCAGCAGACCCCAGACCGCGCCCGAGGCGCCGACGACCACCGTCGCCGGCGCGAGCAGTGCCGTGAGCACCGACCCGCCGACCGCACTCAGGACGTACAGCGTGAGGAACCGCCACCGCCCGAGCAGCGGTTCGAGGCTGCGCCCCAGCGCCCACAGCGCGAGCATGTTGAACGCGATGTGCCAGATGCTCGCGTGCACGAGCGTCACGGTCACGAGCCGCCACGGCTCGGTGTAGGCCAGGGGGGCGTAGAACGCGAGCGCATTGCGCACGGTCGCGCCGACCCCGCCGGGGATCAGGCCGATGAGGTAGAGGGCGCTCGTGACGATCAGGAGCGCGTACGTGACGACCGGCTTGCCGTCGAGTCCGGCCACGCGGCGCCGCGGCATCCGCGTGACGTTCGCCGCCTTGCGCTGGTCGGCCAGGCACTCCGGGCAGATGACTCCCACGGGCAGCGGCGTCTGGCACTCGGGGCAGATCGTCCGCAGGCAGCGCTGACAGAGCACGAAGCTCTGGCGATCCGGATGCCGGTAGCAGAAGTTGTCCGGGTTGGTCCGGAGCTCGGAGTCGGTCACGCCGGCCGGTTCCGCGCGATCAGGCCGCGACGACGTCGATGGAGCTGATGACGACGGGCTCGATCGGGCGGTCGCCCGCGGCGGTCGGGACGGCCGAGATCGCGTCGACGACGGCGCGCGACGCATCGTCGGCGACTTCGCCGAAGATCGTGTGCTTGCCGTTGAGCCACGGCGTCGGGTCGGTGGTGATGAAGAACTGCGAGCCGTTCGTGCCCTCGGCCTTGCCGGTGATCGCGTTGCGACGCAGACCCGCGTTGGCCATGGCCAGCAGGTAGGGCGCGCCGAAGGTGAGCTCGGGGTGGATCTCGTCGTTGAAGTTGTAGCCCGGCCCGCCGACGCCCTGGCCGAGCGGGTCGCCGCCCTGGATCATGAAGTTCGGGATGATGCGGTGGAAGATGACGTCCTTGTACAGCGGGCCCTCACCCGGCTTGCCGTTCGCCGGGTGCGTCCACGCCTGCGAGCCGTCGGCGAGACCGGTGAAGTTCTGCACGGTGCGGGGTGCGTGGTCTCCGAAGAGGTTGACGACGATGTCGCCGTGGTTGGTGTGGATGGTCGCGACGGCGGTGTGGATCGGCATGCCTAGCATTCTCTCACCTGTCAACCCCTCGCAAGGCCCGGGAGGTCTGGCAAGATGGGATGAAACCCAGCCGGAACCCAGGGAGGGCACCGTGAGCCTCAGCCGCAAGCGCAAGAAGGAACTCCGCAAGCTCCAGCACCAGGCGAACACGCTGTGGGAGTCGCAGCAGGTCCTGATCGGACAGGCCGGCGAGGTCGCCCGCGAGGCGGGACGCCAGCTCGGCAACTACAACCGCGAGCAGGTCGTGCCGACCGTGCAGCACACGTATGAGAAGTACGCCGCCCCGTACGTCGAGCAGGGCGTCGCGACCTCCAAGAAGGTCTACAACGACAAGGTCGTCCCGACCGCCGGTGCCCTGATCGGCTCGGCGCTGTCGGTGTGGGATGCCGCGAGCGAGAAGCGTCACGACCTCGCAGCCGGCCGCGGTTTCGGCTCGATCGACCTGGCGGCCATCCAGAAGAAGGCCGACAAGTACGGCAAGAAGGCGACCAAGCAGCTCAGCGTCGCGGCACCCAAGAAGCGCATCGGCGCCGGCGGTGTCATCGCGATCCTGCTCGGCGTCGCCGCGGCCGCGGGCGTCGTCTACGCCGCCTGGCAGACCCTGCGTGCCGACGACGAGCTGTGGGTGGCGGACGACCCGCTGCGCGCACCGGATGCCTGAGCAGCCCCGGTCGTCGAGCTCCCGCAGCCCCCGGTCGTCAAGCTCCCGCAGCCCCCGGTCGTCAAGCTCCCGCAGCCCCCGGTCGTTGAGCGAGCGCAGCGAGTCGAAACGCCATGACTGATCCGCTCGCGCGCGTGCGCACCGCCGCCGCAGCGCGCGGTCTCGACATCGAGCTGCGCGAGCGACCCCCGGCATCCAGTCTCGACGAGGCCGCGCGGTTGCTGGGCCTCCAGCCGGCCGACATCGTGAAGACCCTCGTGGTGAAGAAGTCGGACGACACCTACCTGTTCGCGCTGATCCCCGGAGACCTGGCGATCTCGTGGCCGAAGCTGCGCGCTCTCGTCGGCGTGAACAAGCTGCGCCTGCCGGAGCCCGAGCTCGCCCTGCAGGCGACGGGGTACGAGCGGGGGACGATCGTCCCCATCGGCAGCACGACCGACTGGCCGGTGTACGCGGACGCGTCGATCGCCGGGCGCCGCATCGCGATGGGCGCCGGCGCGCACGGGTACAGCCTCTTCGTGGACGCCGACGAACTGATCGCCGCCTACGACGCCACGGTCGCCGACATCTCGCAGCCGGTCAGCCCGACGCGCTGACGGCGAGGCCGGCCATGCCGAGCGCCACGTCGACCAGCTTCACCCGTTGCGGCGGAAGGGCGCTGAGCGGAAACCACTCGGCGCGGTCGGTCGACCCGTTCTGCTCGTGCCGCAACCGGCCGCCGGTCACCTCGGCTCGGTAGACGATCCGCAGGGTGTGGAGCGGTTCCGTGTCCTCCGCATACACGCGTCTGCTCGCGGGGATCACGCGGGAATGGATGCCGAGGAGCTCACCCACCCGCACGCGGAAGCCGGTCTCCTCCCAGACTTCACGGCGGGCCGCGTCGACGGGGTCCTCACCGGGCTCGAGGCCACCGCCGGGCATGGTCCACGCGCCGCGGCGCCCCTGATGCCAGTGGGCGAGCAGCACGCGATCGTCCGCGTCGACGACGACGGCGTACGCCGCAACCCGCAGGTCCATCCCGTGAGCCTAGCGGGCGCGGCTATGACGCCGGGAGGCGTCTTTTCCCCGTCGGACACGCGGGTCAGACGGCCGCGGTCCGCAACTCCCGGTCGCGCAGGGCGCGCTCGACCGCCTCGACGTCGCGCACGGCGCCCCGGTCGGCCGACGTCGCCATCGCGGCGTAGGCGCGCAAGGCGAGCGACACGGGACGGTTGCGGTCGCGGGGCGCGTAGCCGCCGTCCGCCAACAGCCGGGCGCGCCGACGCTCGAGCTCATCGTCGTCCACGCGCAGGCTCATGCCGCGCGAGGGGATGTCGATGTCGATGATGTCGCCGTCCTCGACGAGCGCGATGATCCCGCCGCTGGCCGCCTCGGGGGAGACGTGTCCGATCGACAGACCCGACGTGCCGCCGGAGAACCGACCGTCGGTGACGAGGGCGCAGACCTTGCCCAGACCGCGGCCCTTGAGGAACGAGGTCGGGTGCAGCATCTCCTGCATCCCCGGCCCGCCCTTCGGTCCTTCGTACCGGATGACGACGACATCGCCCGGCTGCACCTGCTTGCCGAGGATCTTGGCGACCGCCTCCTCCTGCGACTCGCACACGACCGCCGGTCCCGAGAACACGAGGATCGACGGATCGACGCCCGCCGTCTTGACGACCGCCCCGTCGACGGCCATGTTGCCGCGCAGCACCGCGAGCCCGCCGTCGGCCGAGTACGCGTGCGCGGCGGACCGGATGCAGCCGTTCTCGGCATCCTCATCCAGCGCCGCCCAGCGCTCGGACTGCGAGAACGCGCTCGAGGACCGCACGCCGCCGGGGGCCGCATGCCACAGGTCGCGGGCGGTGTCGGACGCGGTGCCTCCGCGCACGTCCCACTCCGCCAGCCACGAGGCGAGGGAGTCGGAGTGGATGGACGAGACGTCCTCGTTGAGCAGACCCGCGCGGTGCAGCTCGCCGAGGATCGTGGGGATGCCGCCCGCGCGGTGCACGTCCTCCATGTAGTACATGCGGCCGTACGCCGGGTTGGGGGCGATCTTGGCGAGGCAAGGCACGCGGCGGGAGATGGCATCGATCTCGTCGAGCCCGAAGTCGATGCCGGCCTCGTGTGCCGCGGCCAGCAGATGCAGGATCGTGTTGGTCGATCCGCCCATGGCGATGTCGAGCGCCATGGCGTTGGCGAAAGCGGAGGGACTCGCGACCGCCCGGGGGAGCACCGAGGCGTCGTCCTCGTCGTAGAAGGCGCGGGTGATCTGCACGGCGACCTCGCCGGCCTTCTCGTACAGGGCGCGGCGGGCCGTGTGCGTCGCGAGCACCGATCCGTTGCCGGGGAGGGCCAGGCCGAGGGCCTCGACGAGGCAGTTCATCGAGTTCGCGGTGAACATCCCCGAACACGAACCGCAGGTCGGGCAGGCGTTCTCCTCGATGCGCTGGATGTCGGCATCCGACACGGTGTCGTTGGCCGCCTCGGAGATCGCGTCGACGAGGTCGAGGGTGCGGACGGTCCCGTCGACGAGGGTGGCGCGGCCCGACTCCATCGGCCCGCCCGAGACGAAGACCGTCGGGATGTTCAGACGCAGCGCCGCCATGAGCATGCCGGGGGTGATCTTGTCGCAGTTGGAGATGCACACCAGCGCGTCGGCCTGATGGGCGTTGACCATGTACTCGACCGAGTCGGCGATGAGGTCGCGCGAGGGCAGCGAGTAGAGCATGCCGCCGTGGCCCATCGCGATGCCGTCGTCGACGGCGATCGTGTTGAACTCGCGCGGGATGCCGCCGGCGGCGGAGATCGCCTCGGACACGATGCGACCGACCGGCTGCAGGTGGGTGTGGCCGGGGACGAACTCGGTGAAGCTGTTCGCGACCGCGATCATCGGCTTGCCGAAGTCGGCCGCGTTGACACCGGCGGCGCGGAAGAGGGCACGGGCGCCGGCGGCGTTGCGGCCGTGGGTGACGGTGCGGGAGCGCAGAGGGGTGGGCATGGTTCCACCCTGGGGGCCGGCGGCGGTCGGCGGAAGTGGCTGCTGATACTAGTAGTGGGAGCACTAGGTTTGTGGAGTGACCGATGACCACCCCCATGACGTCCGTGACGACGGCCGTCAGCAACGACGGGAGCTCGGATCGTTCCTGCGCCGGCAGCGCGAGCGCCTCGACCGCTCGACGTACGGTCTCCCGCCCGCCGGACGCGGACGCACGACGGGCCTGCGTCGGGAGGAGGTGTCGTACCTCTCCGGCGTGAGCGTGACCTGGTACACGTGGCTCGAGCAGGGCCGCGACATCCATCCCTCGCGCCAAGTGCTCGACGCCGTGGCGACGGCGCTGCGCCTCACCGATACGGAGCACGACTACGTCCTGAGCCTCGTGGGACTCGCTCCGAGGCCCGCGGTGCGCGCGGGAGCGGTGGACGTCGCCCCCGCGCACGTCCAGCGCTTCCTCGACGCGCTCGACGAGCACCCCGCCTACGCGCTCGCACCCGACTGGGGCATCACGGGGTGGAACCGCGCCTACGAGCGGCTCTATCCGGGGGTCGCGACCACGACGCCCGAGGATCGCAACCTGCTCTGGCTGGTCTTCACCGATCCGTCGGTGCGCTCGCTCCTGGACGACTGGGATGACACGAGCCGCCGTTTCCTCGCCGAGTTCCGCGCCGAAGCGGGCTCCCGACTCGGCGACCCGCGGTATCGCGACCTGGTGGCCCGTCTATCCGCCGCGAGTGACGACTTCCGTGCGCGCTGGAACGAGCACGGCGTGAGCGGGTTCCGCTCCCGCGAGCGCGTGTTCCGGCATCCGGCGCTCGGACGCCTCGTCTTCGAGCACCACCAGCTGCGCCCCTCCGACGAGACCGATCTGCAGCTCGTCGTCTACGTGGCGGATGCCGAGACGCGAACGCGCTTCCACGGCTCGGCATCCTGAGCGGGCGCCTCGCGGTCAGCTGCGCAGGGCCACCACCGGCTCGATCCGCGCCGCGCGGCGCGCCGGGATCCATCCCGCGACGAGTCCGACCACTCCGCCGAGGACGGCGCCGGCGGCGGCGAGCAGCGGGTCGAGGACGGGGACCCAGCCCGCGACGAGCGAGACCGCGAGCACACCGAGCACCGCGAGCGCGGCCCCCATGATGCCGCCGAGCAGCCCGATGACGACCGACTCCACGACGAACTGCCCGGCGATCTGCCGCGAGGTCGCCCCCAGCGCGCGGCGCAGGCCGATCTCCGGTGTGCGCTCCATCACGGAGAGCATCGTCACGTTGGCGATGCCGAGGCCGCCCGCGAGGAGCACGATGACCCCGAGCGCCACGAAGACGATGTTCACATCCGATTGCACGCCGCGGCTGAGGTCGCTTCCGGCGCGGGGCGCGGCGACCTCGACGGCATCCGGATCGGCGGGGTTGAGGGTGAGCGGCGCCTGGTCCTTCACCTGCGGCCCGGCGCCGACGACGATCCGCGCCTGCACGCTGCCCGGTCCGCCGAGGCCGAAGTCGGCACGGGCCGCGCCGGTCGGGACGATCACGGCGTCGAGCAGGTCGGCGCGACGTTCGAACCCGTCCACGATGCCGATGACGGCGTACGCGATCCCCCCGATGAAGATCGACGGCTGACTGTCGATGCGGTTGATCGAGAGGCGCTCCGCCACGCGGGCGCCCACCACGGCGACGCGGTCGCCGCGCCGATCGTGACCGAGGTCGAACATGCGCCCCGCCTGGACGGTGCCGCCGATCGTGTCGAGCAGCTCCGCGGATGCCGCGACGATGGGCGGGGCCGCGGGCAACGCGATCGAGGGGTCGTTGACCGGGACCGCGGTGACGGTCGCGCCGTCGGGAAGCGCCACGTCGGACAGGAGCACGGCGGACTCGACGCCCGCGAGGCGCTCGACGCGCTCGACGGCATCCCACGGCAGCCGCGCGGTGGCGACCTGTCCGCCGCCGCGCGTGCTCGCCGTCGACGGAGTGATCTCGATACCCGTCGCCGCGGCGGCGTCGAACTGTCGCGCGATCTGTCCCGCGGCCGTCTGCGCGAAGCCGAGTGTCGCGACGAGGGCGCCGACGCCGAGGACCGTGCCGGCGAGGGTCATCACGAGTCGTGCCGGTCGTGCGCCGATGTCCACCGTCGCCTCGGCGACGAGGTCGGCCGCGGAGAACCGATCCGCGCGCGCGACGGGCGGGACGAGCCCGTCGACGCCCGCTTCCTCGGCGGGAGGACGGCGGTCGCGGCGACGCGGGATCCATCGCACGTCAGGCCACCTCTTCCAGTCGCCCGTCGGAGATGCGCACGCGCCGCCCGGCCCGTGCGGCCACGGTGCTGTCGTGCGTGATGACCACCAGCGTCTGACCCTCGCCGTGCAGCTCGTCGAACAGCTCGAGCACCTCGTCGGAGGTGCTCCGGTCCAGGTTGCCGGTGGGCTCGTCGGCGAGCAGAAGGCTCGGCCGGCCCACCACCGCACGGGCGACGGCCACCCGCTGCCGTTCGCCGCCCGACAGGAGCGTGGGCAGGAAGTCGACGCGGTGACCGAGACCGACGCGGTCGAGCGCCGCGCGCGCCCGTGACTCGCGCTCGCCCCGCGGCACACCGCTGTAGAGCATGGGGACCAGGACGTTCTCGAGGACGGTCCGACGGGGCATGAGGTGGAACGCCTGGAAGACGAAGCCGATGCGCCGGGCTCGCACCGCCGCACGCCGATCCTCGTCGAGGGCGCCGGTGAGGACGCCGTCGAAGCGGTACTCGCCGACACTCGGGCGGTCGAGCAGGCCGAGGATGCTCAACATGGTCGACTTGCCCGACCCGCTCGGGCCCACGATCGACACGTAGTCCCCGGTGTCGACACGCAGATTGATCCCCTTGAGAGCCTGCACCTCCGGCGGTCCGGGAAACGACCGGGTCACGTCGCGCAGTTCGACCAGGGGTGCGACGGCATCCGCCGCACTCACTTCCCGACCACCACGAGGTCGCCCTCCGTGAGCTCGCCGCCGGACGGCGTCACCTCGACGACACCCTTCGCCGACAGTCCCGTCTGCACGGTGACGAGCCGCGTCTGCGCGCGAGGGTCGCGAGGATCACCGACGATGACCTCGACGCGTGCCTCCCCGCCGGTGCCCGCCGACAGTGCCGCGAGGGGGACGGAGAGCACCTTGCCGTCGGTCGCGCCGACCGGGATCGACACGCGGACGTTGCTGCCCTGGATCTGCTGGATCTGCTCGGTCGAGAGGGGGTCGGGGGTGAGCGTCAGCGACCAGCGGCCGTTCGCGTCTCTACCGCTTGCGGGGGTGATCGCGGCGATCGTCGCCGTGTGCGCCGCGCCGTCCGGCAGCGCGAAGCTCGCTTTCCCGCCGACCGTCAGAAGCCGCGCGTCGGCCGAGGCCACCGAGCCGGTGAGCTGCACGGTGGCGCCCGAGACGGTCATCGCCTTTCCCTGCAGCACGCTGCCGCGCTTGGCCGTCACCTCATCCACACGTCGCGGAAGACTGCTGAGATACAGCACCTCCGAGGAAGGCAGCGCGGTGAGTGCCGCTTCACGGGCCCGCGCCAGGTCGGCCTCGGCCTGGGCGACCTGCTCGCGCGCGGCATCCCTCGCGGCGCGCTGCGCCGAGGTGTCGGGAGCGGCGGACAGCTGCTCGCGCCGCAACTGGGCCAGCGCGAGGTCGTCCTGGAGATTGGCGATCCGCGAGGGTGCCTCACCCGCGGCCTGGGCGTCGGCGACCGCGCGCTGCGCGGCGGCGACCTCGTTGTCCGCCTGACGGATCTCGACCGCCGAGGCGCCGGAGGCGGCCTTGCCGAGATCGGCGGATGCCGCGCCCAACGACTGCTGCGCCGACTGTAGCCCTTGCTCCGCTGCGCGGACGGTGGCGGCCGCGGAGGCATCCCCGCCCGGGGCGGGATAGCCGGCGGCCGTGTACAGCGCGTCGACGCCGGCCGCGGTGGTCTCGTCGAAGCGGTCGGATGCCGGATCGCCGCCGTCGATGCCGACCGCGCGCAGCGCGTTCTTCAACTGCACGACGTCGGGGCCGGAGACGCCGAAGCGGAGCGTGCGGTACGCGGGCAGCTCGCCCGGCAGGACGATCACCGGCCTGCCGGCCACTTCGAGCGCGATCGACAGGGGGTTCAGCTCCGCACCCGTGGCGGGCACCTGGCCGGTCACGACGGCGGGACCCTCGACGCTCGCGGTGTCGATCGTCACCTCCGTGGCGTCGGCGTAGCCGACGTCGGCCCGGACGGTGACATCGTTGCTCAACTCACCGAACTCGACGGGCACGGTGACGAGCCCCGCCGCGGGCGCGGCGGCGTTGGCCCCACCCGCCGGCGCGACGACGAAAGTCCCCACGAGGAGTCCGGCGACGAGGGCCCCGGTCGCGACGAGCGCGGTGATCCACAGCGCTCGATTGGCCCGCAGCATCCCTCGCCAGCCGGAGCGGCGCCCGGCATCCGGCGCATCGGATGCCGCCGCATCACCGGCGGGCACGACATCGTCGGCAGGTGCGAGATCGCCGAGCAGGTCGACCTCGGAGGAGCGGTCGGGGTCGCCGGCGGCGCGGTCGCTCGTCATCTATCGTCCCGCCTGCTCGGCGGCCGCCTTGAGCGCCTCGAGCTCGGCCTTGTGGTCGGCGATGAACTGTCGCTCCAGCTCGAACTGCACCTTCTGCTGCTCCGCGGTGTATCCGGTCTTCGTCCGGCAGTCGAGGTCGGCGAGGGCGACGGCGACCTCCTCCTCGGCGAGCGTGGCGAGTTCGGGGTCATTCTCCTGCGCACCCGAGGAGCCGCTCATCTTCTCGTAGTACGACGACAGCTTGTTCGAGATCGACATCTGCGCGTCGGTCTGCGCCGAGAAGCCCGTGTGTCCGGCGTCGCTCATGCAGGACGACCACTTCTGGTTGATCTCCGCGAAAGCCGTGTTGGTGGCCATGTCCGTGTAGAACGTGTTGATCGCTTCGTTCAGCGAGGCGAACTGCTCGTCCTGCATCGGATCGCTGTTGGTCTCGTGCTGCGCAGCGCCCTGGCATCCCGCCGTCTTCCAGTCGTACTCGTACGACCCGTCCTCGCCGAGCTGGTCCTCGGTGGGCTGCGGTCCGTAGAGCGCCTCCCAGTACGCGGTCTGCTCCGTCTGGGAGAGGCTGTCGAGGTAGCCCTGGTTCGGGTCGGTGTACGGGGTCTCCTGCGCGGGCTGGTCGGACATCGGGTTCTTCACCATGCCGTAGCCGTACTGCGAGACCCAGTCCCGGTCGTCGGGCTTCCACATGTCCGCGTCACCGGCCGAGAACGAGACGTTCTGGGTGTTCGGCGTGTACTCGAAGCCCTGGTCCTTCATGCACTGGGCGACGAGCTCCTCGGACTTCTTCTGCGATTCGGCGTATCGCTGCTCCTGCTCCGAGGCCGACAGGTTGGTGCCGTAGACGGCGCCGAGGTACTCCATCAGCGGCGAGTCGGTCTTCCCACCATTGCCGTCGGAGGCGGCCGTGCAGCCGGATGCCGAGATCGCGAGGGCGACCGCGGCCAGCGTGGTGGTGGCGATACGGGTGAGGGTCTTCATGGCGGGGGTCCCATCGTGTCGTCGGAGCGAAACGGCTCCGATGAACACGCTATGAGAGGCCCATGGACCCTCGCGTCCCCCTAGAGGATGATCCGCTCCGCGGCCCGGGCGTGTCTCGCCGCCGCGTGGCGGATGTCGGTGCTCAGGCGAGCTTCGCGACGATCGCCGCGATACGGCGCGCCCGCGTCTCCTCCGCCTTCGCCGACAGCACGTTCGTGACGTGGGCCTTCCGCGCGCTCGGTGCGAGCGCGTCGAATGCGGCGCGAGCTCCGGCATCCGCCAGCGCGCCGGCCAGGTCGTCGGGGAGCTCGACGGTGCGCGGTGCCGTGTCGAGCTCGAGGACGACCTCGATGGCGTCACCGCCGGCCAGGCCCGTCGCCGCCCGTTTGTCGGATGAGAAGGGGATCAGATGCCGCCCGCCCATCACCGCGAGGGTGCTCGGGTAGGTGAAGCCGTTGACGGTCACGGAAACGGCGGCACGACTGCCCCCACCCAGTCCGTCGACGATCTCGGGCGGCACCACGATCCCGGTGTTGTTGCCCTGCTGGAACAGCGTGGTCTCAAAGCGCATGCAGTGAGTATCCCAGCGCACGACCAGCGGCGGAAGACGGGGCGAGATGTCTGTGGAGCCTAGGAGATTCGAACTCCTGACATCCTGCTTGCAAAGCAGGCGCTCTACCAACTGAGCTAAGGCCCCGGACGGGAAGTGGTGGGGCTACCAGGACTTGAACCTGGGACCTCTTCATTATCAGTGAAGCGCTCTAACCGCCTGAGCTATAGCCCCGTCCGGAGGCGGCGTCTCCGCCGTCAACCTCCAAGACTTTACCCGACGAGCGGGCAAACCAAAAATCGGTCAGTTGGAGGTGAACCCGACGAGCAGGCCGCCGGTCACCTTGACCATCAGGTTGTAGATCCCCGCGATGACGGCGCCCAGCACGGTGAGCACGATGAGGTTCAGGATCGCGACGACCGCGGAGAACGCCATCACCTGCGGGAGGTTGATGACGTCGCTCAGCTTGAAGTTGTCGTCGAACGCCGTGAACAGCTCGTCGAGCTTGCCGATCAGACCCGTGGTGCTCAGCACCATGTACACGAGGAAGCTCGCCACCACCGTGACGATCGCCAGGGCGACCGCCGCGAGGAACGACAGCTTCACGGCGGACCAGAAGTCGACGTAAACGAGGCGCAGGCGCACCTGCTTGGCGCTGGTCTTGCTCGATGACTTCTTGGCGAGCTTGTCGGCTACCGTGCTCATGCGTCAGTGTCACTTCCTTCGGGGCGTGAAGCGGGGGGTTCTTCGGCGTCTGCCGTCTCGGCCGAGTCATGCTCCTGACGGAGAGCTCGCTCCGAATTACGGGCGATCGCGAGGATGCGGTCGTCGTCATCGGGACGGGCGAAAACCACTCCCATGGTGTCGCGACCCTTCGCAGGCACCTCGGCCACGGCAGAGCGTACCACCTTGCCGCTGGCAAGAACCACCAAGACCTCGTCGTCCTCACCCACGATCAGACCGCCCGCGAGAACGCCCCGATCCTCGTTCAGTTTGGCCACCTTGATGCCCAATCCGCCGCGACCCTGGAGCCGGTACTGGTCGACCGCGGTGCGTTTGGCGTAGCCGCCTTCGGTCACGACGAACACGTACGCGTCGTCCTTCGCGACGGATGCCGACAGCAGCATGTCGTCCTCGCGGAAGGACATTCCCTTCACGCCTTCGGTCGAGCGTCCCATCGGCCGCAGCGACTCGTCGGTGGCCGTGAAGCGCAGCGACATGCCCTGGCGGGAGATGAGGAGGATGTCGTCGGTGTCGTCGACCAGCAGTGCGCTGACGACCTCGTCGCCGTCCTCCTCGTCCTGACCGCGCAGGCGGATCGCGATGATCCCGCCCTGACGGTTGGTGTCGTACTCGCTGAGGAAGGTCTTCTTCACCTTGCCGTCGCGGGTCGCGAGCACGAGGTACTGCGCGACCTTGTAGTCGCGGATGTCGAGGATCTGCGCGATCTCCTCGCCCGGCTGCAGCGCGAGCAGGTTCGCGACGTGCTGACCCTTCGCATCGCGGCCGGCCTCGGGCACCTCGTACGCCTTGGACCGGTAGACGCGGCCCTTCGTCGTGAAGAAGAGGAGCCAGTGGTGCGTCGTCGTCACGAAGAAGTGCTCGACGACGTCGTCGGCGCGCAGCTGGGCACCCTTGACGCCCTTGCCGCCACGGTGCTGCGAGCGGTAGTTGTCGCTGCGCGTGCGCTTGATGTAGCCGTCGCGCGTGACGGTGATGACCATCTCCTCCTCGGGGATCAGGTCCTCCATCGACATGTCGCCGTCGAAGCCGTGCAGGATCGTCGTGCGCCGCTCGTCGCCGAACTTGTCGACGATGCCCGTGAGCTCTTCGGCGATGATCGTGCGCTGACGGCCCGGCGTGACGAGGATGTCGTTCAGGTCGGCGATCTGCGCCTCGAGCTCGGTCGCCTCGTCGATGATCTTCTGGCGCTCGAGAGCCGCCAGGCGGCGCAGCTGCATCGCGAGGATCGCATCGGCCTGCACGTCGTCGATCGCGAGCAGCGACTTCAGACCCTCGCGCGCCTCGTCGACCGTGGGCGAGCGGCGGATGAGCGCGATGACCTCGTCCAGCGCATCCAGCGCCTTCAGGTACGCGCGCAGGATGTGCATGCGCTCTTCGGCCTTGCGGAGGCGGAAGCGCGTGCGCCGCACGATGACCTCGACCTGATGGTCGATCCAGTAGGAGATGAAGCCGTCGAGGGCGAGCGTGCGCGGCACGCCGTCGACGATCGCCAGCATGTTGGCGCCGAAGTTCTCCTGCAGCTGCGTGTGCTTGTACAGGTTGTTGAGGACCACCTTCGCGACGGCATCCCGCTTCAGCACGATCACGAGCCGCTGGCCCGTGCGGTCGCTGGTCTCGTCGCGGATGTCGGCGATGCCGGTGATACGCCCGTCGCGGGCGAGGTCACGGATCTTCAGCGCGACGTTGTCGGGGTTCACCTGGTAGGGCAGCTCGGTGATGACCAGGCAGGTGCGCCCCTGGATCTCCTCGACGTTGACCACGGCGCGCATCGTGATCGACCCGCGGCCCGTGCGCTGAGCCTCGCGAATGCCCTTCGTGCCCAGGATCTGGGCGCCCGTCGGGAAGTCGGGACCGTGGATGCGGCCCATGAGAGCTTCGAGCAGCTCCTCGCGGGTGGCATCCGGGTTCTCCAGCGCCCACAGCGCTCCGTCGGCGACCTCGCGCAGGTTGTGGGGCGGGATGTTGGTGGCCATGCCGACCGCGATGCCGACCGAGCCGTTGACGAGGAGGTTGGGGAAGCGCGAGGGCAGGACGACGGGCTCCTGGGTCTTCCCGTCGTAGTTGTCCTCGAAATCGACGGTGTCCTCGTCGATGTCGCGGACCATCTCCATCGCGAGCGCGGCCATCTTGGTCTCGGTGTACCGCGGGGCGGCGGCGCCCTGGTTGCCGGGAGAGCCGAAGTTGCCCTGTCCGTCGGCGAGCGGGTAGCGCAGCGACCACGGCTGCACGAGGCGCACGAGTGCGTCGTAGATCGCGCTGTCACCGTGCGGGTGGTACTGGCCCATGACCTCGCCGACGACGCGGGCGCACTTGTTGAAGCTCTTGTCGGGACGGTACCCGCCGTCGTACATCCCGTAGATGACGCGGCGGTGCACCGGCTTCAGACCGTCTTCGACGCGCGGCAGCGCGCGGCCGACGATGACGCTCATGGCGTAGTCGAGGTAGCTGCGCTGCATCTCGACCTGGAGATCGACCTGGTCGATGTTGCCGTGGTTGTGCCCGGCGTTCGGGTCGGGGCGTTCTTCGTCAGTCATGTCTTCTCGTTCTCACAAGGGTCGGGGTGCGTGTGTCGCGTTTCGAGTCGTCGCTGCGCTCCTCGCTCGACGATCGGATCGAACCCGACCGGTCGTTGAGCGAGCGCAGCGAGTCGAAACGCATCAGATGTCGAGGAAGCGGACGTCCTTGGCGTTGCGCTGGATGAAGCTCCGGCGCGACTCGACGTCCTCGCCCATCAGCACCGAGAAGATCTCGTCCGCCGCGGCCGCGTCGTCGATCGTGACCTGGCGGAGGGTGCGGGTGTTGTGGTCCATCGTCGTCTCCCACAGCTCCTTCGGGTTCATCTCGCCCAGACCCTTGTAGCGCTGGATGCCGGAGTCCTTCGGCATCCGCTTGCCGTTGGCCAGACCGTCGGCCAGCAGCGCATCGCGCTCCCGGTCGCTGAACACGTACTCGTGCTCGGCGTTGGACCACTTCAGCCGGAACAGCGGCGGCATGGCGAGATAGACGAAGCCGGCCTCGATGAGTCCGCGCATGTAGCGGAACAGCAGCGTCAGCAGCAGCGTCGTGATGTGCTGGCCGTCGACGTCGGCATCGGCCATGAGCACGATCTTGTGATAGCGCGCCTTCGCGACGTCGAAGTCCTCGCCGATCCCGCAGCCGAACGCCGAGATGATCGCCTGGATCTCGTTGTTGCCGAGCGCGCGGTCGAGCCGCGCCTTCTCGACGTTGAGCACCTTGCCGCGCAGCGACAGGATGGCCTGGGTCTCGGGGTCGCGGCCGCGCACGGCCGAGCCGCCGGCCGAGTCGCCCTCGACGAGGAAGATCTCGCTGATCGAGGGGTCTTTGCTCGTGCAGTCCTTGAGCTTGTCGGGCATGGATGCCGACTCGAACACGCTCTTGCGCCGCGCCGTCTCCCGCGCCTTGCGGGCCGCGAGGCGCGCGGTCGCGGCGTCGATCGCCTTCATGATGACCCGCTTGGCCTGCGCGGGGTTGCGGTCGAGCCAGTCGGTGAGCTGGTCGCCCACGACCTTCTGCACGAACGCCTTGGCCTCGGTGTTGCCGAGCTTCGTCTTGGTCTGACCCTCGAACTGCGGCTCGGACAGCTTGACGGAGATGACCGCGGTCAGACCCTCTCGGATGTCCTCACCGGTGAGGTTGTCGTCCTTCTCCTTGAGCAGGCCCTTCTCGCGCGCGTACTTGTTGATGTACGTCGTCATCGCGGCGCGGAAGCCCTCTTCGTGGGTTCCGCCCTCGTGGGTGTTGATCGTGTTGGCGAAGGTGAAGACGTTCTCCGTGTAGCTCGTCGTCCACTGCATGGCCAGCTCGAGGGAGATGTGGCGCTCGGTGTCTTCCGACTCGACCTCGATGATCTCGTCGTTGACCACCTCGGCCTTGCGGATCTTGTTGAGGTACTCGACGTAATCGACCAGTCCGCGCTCGTAGTGGAAATCGTCGAACGGCTGCTTCTCGACGGCCTGCCCGTCTTCGCCGTCGACGACGTAGGCCGAGGAGGCGCGCAGGTCGCTGAGCGTGATCCGCAGACCCTTGTTCAGGAACGCCGTCTGCTGGAAACGGGTGCGCAGCGTGTCGTAGTCGAAGTCGGTGGTCTCGAAGATCGAGGCGTCGGGCCAGAACGTGATGGTCGTGCCGGTCTCCTCCGTCGCCTCGTCCTCGCTCAGCGGAGCCTGCGGCACGCCGCCGTCGCGGAACGACTGGCGCCAGACGTGCCCCTGCCGGCGCACCTCGACGTCGAGGCGGGTGGACAGCGCGTTCACCACCGACGAGCCGACGCCGTGCAGACCGCCGGAGACCGCGTACCCGCCGCCGCCGAACTTGCCGCCGGCGTGGAGCACGGTCAGCACGACCTCGACGGTCGACTTCCCCTCGGTCTTGTGCATGTCGACCGGGATGCCGCGACCGTTGTCGACGACACGGATCGCCCCGTCCTCGAGGATCGTCACCGTGATCGTGTCGCAGTAGCCGGCGAGGGCTTCGTCGACGGAGTTGTCGACGATCTCGTACACGAGGTGGTGCAGGCCGCGCTCACCCGTCGAGCCGATGTACATGCCGGGGCGCTTGCGCACCGCCTCGAGGCCCTCGAGCACCTGGATGGCGTCGGCCCCGTACTCGTTCTCGACCTTCTGGGACTGCTTCGGCGGAAGTTCCTGGGGAACGCTGTCGGGGGTGTCGGACGTCATAGGTTTCGAGCGCTCCTGAATGGTCGATCAAAGACGTCTCATTCTACCCCCAGTCACCCCTCGAAAGCCCGCAGAAAGCCCCTGTGGCGCCCTGAAATCGTTCCGGATGCCGTCGGACCCTCCTCAGCCGTAGGTATCGCGAGGACCCCGCCCTGGAACGGCTCTGGGGCCCCATTTCCACGAGGGGACGTCCGGCCCGACGAATCGGACGTTCTGCACACCGGCATCCGGGAACCGTCTCATCAGCTGAGTGACGATCTCGGCCCGCATCAGCTGGAGGTTCTTCGCCCACGCGGTGGAGTCGCACTGCACGGTGAGCAGCCCGTCGGACAGCGCCACCGGATGAGCGTGACGCGCCGTCTCCTCGCCCGTGACGTCCGTCCACTGCAGCACGAGGTCCTCCCGCGCCAGCTGGGTGTCCCACCCCGACTGACGTGTCAGATCCGCCAGTACGTCGGCCACGCCCTTGGGATCGCGCCCGGGCGCGAACGGCTGCTTGTCGTCGTCCTCGGCCGCACGTCTCTTGCGCCGTCGCGCGGTCCGCGGCGAGGGCTCGAGACCGCGCAGGCGCAGATACGTGCCGATCGTCTCCGGCACCATCCCCGGCACCTCGTCACTCATCGACGCCTCCCGTCGTGGCGGGTTCGATGATCGTCCCCGCGACGACCCGCACGGTGCGCGCGCGCAGCGCGCTCGGCACATCTTCCTCCACCGCCGCGGTCACCACCACCTGCTCGTATCCCTCGACCAGGCCCGCCAACCGGGCGCGGCGATCCGTGTCGAGCTCGGCGAACACGTCATCGAGGATGAGGACCGGATCGCCCAGCTGCGACTGGGCGCGCAGCAGCTGCGCAGACGCCAGACGCAGGGCGAGGGCCACCGACCACGATTCGCCGTGCGATGCGTAGCCCTTCACCGGCAGGCCCCGCACGCGCAGCAGGAGGTCGTCGCGGTGGGGTCCGACGAGAGTGAGCCCGCGTTCGAGCTCGGAGGAGCGGCGCGCGGCGAGCGCATCGCGGAAGTTCTCGCGGACCTCCTCCGCGCTGAGTCCGGTCACCGCTGTGCGGTCGCCCGCCTGGTCGGCCTCGTCGTCGTCGACGTCGGGGTCCGCGCCCCCGATCGACAGCATCCACTCCAGCTCCGGCCGGTGATCCTCGCCGGCGATCGCGCGGTACGCCTCGGCGACCGGGCCGGCGAGGTCGTCGGCGAGCACCGAGCGGGCGCGGATGACGTCGGTGCCCAGCTGCACCAGCTTGTCGTCCCAGACGTCGAGCGTCGTCAGTGCATCCGCGCGGATGCCGCGGGCGCGCGCGGACTTCAACAGCGCGTTGCGCTGCTTGAGCACGCGGTCGTAGTCCGCCAGGACACCCGCCATCCGCGGAGCGCGCTGGATGAGGAGCTGATCGGCGAAGCGGCGACGCGCGGAGGGGTCGGAGCGGACGATCTGGAGATCCTCCGGCGCGAAGAGGACGACCTGTGCGTAGCGCGGGAGCTCGGCGGTGCGGACGGCCGAGCCGTTGACCCGGGCCTTGTTGCTGCCCGACCGGTTGAGCTGGGCCTCGAGCAGCACACGACGTTCACCGTAGGCGAGACGCATGCGGACGATCGCGGCATCCGCCCCGTCGCGCACCATCGGGGCATCCTGCGAGACCCGGTGGGAACCGAGTGTGGCGAAGTAGCCGATGGCCTCGGCGAGATTCGTCTTGCCTTGACCGTTGCGGCCGACGAACACGTTGGCGCCCGCCGCCAGAGTCACATCGGCGGCCGCATAGTTGCGGAAGTCGACGAGGCTCAGCTGTTCCACGATCACCGATCCAGCCTATGCGGCAGCGCCGACGCCGGTCGGAACGCGAGGATCGTCAGCGCAGCAGGAGATTCGGCTGCAGCAGGTACTTGAAGCTCTCCGGGGTGCCCGAGGTTTGCGGCGTGATGAGCACCGGGCTGAGCTTGTTCGCGTTGTCGCTCGAGGTGAACGTGATGCGCGCGAACTCGCTCTTGACGGCGCCGAGCGCTTCGAGCAGGTACTGCGGGTTCAACCCGAGCGTGACCTCCTCACCCGCGAGGGTCGCATCGACGGACTCGGTCGCCCGCGCCTGCTCGGTGCCGGACGCATCCATCGACACGCCGTCCTCGGTGAAGGTGAAGCGCAGCGGAGCGGAACGGTCGAGCACGAGGGCGACGCGTCGCACCGCCTCGGCGAGCTCGGCCGTGTTCACGACGGCGTAGTGGTCGGTCTGCTCGGGGAACAGCCGACGCACGGGCGGGAAGTTGCCCTTGATGAGCAGCGACGTCACGGTCTTGTTGCCGGCGGTGAACGCGATGATCTCCCGATCTCCCGAGCCGGAGAACGCGACCTGGATGTCACCCGAGTGGGCGAAGGTCTTGCCGACCTCGGTGAGCGTGCGCGCGGGGACGAGCGCGGTCGTCGACTCGTCGCCGGCGACACCGCCGCCGTCCCAGGCGACGTCGCGCAGGGCGACGCGGTAGCGGTCGGTCGCGACGAGGCTCAGCTGCGTCCCGGCGACCTCGAGCTGCACACCCGTCAGCACCGGGGTGACGTCGTCGCGGGACGCGGCGAAGGCGACCTGGGCGATCGCGGTGGCGAAATCCTCCGCGGGGACCAGACCCGACTCGCCCGAGACCTCGGGGATCGCGGGATATTCCTGCACCGGCATCGACGCGAGGGTGAAGCGCGCGGAGCCGCAGCTGAGGACGATGCCGTCGTCCTCACCGACCTCGATCTGGATCGGTGCGTTCGGCAGACGGCTGGCGATCTCCGACAGGAGTCGGCCGTGGACGAGGATCGTGCCGGGCTCGTCGACGGTCGCTTCGATGGTCGTCCGCGCCGAGGCCTCGTAGTCGAACGCCGCCAGCGACAGCCCCTCGTCGGATGCTTCGATCAGCACACCCGCCAGGATCGGCTGCGGGTTCCGCTGCGGCAGGAGCTTGACGACGAATGACACGGCCTCGCTGAACACATCGCGATTCACGTGGAACTTCACTGGCGCTCCCTTGACGTCGAGTAGGGCCCTCCCATGCTAGTGCCCCGACCGGAACGGATTGTCCCGGCATCCCGTCGACCGCCTCCGACGCCTCGCACCGCAGAGGTGATCGAATCGGATTCTCTAAGGAAGGTCTCTGTCATGGTGTTAACGGCTGTGGAAACTGTGGACAACTCCGCCGATCCCAGTCGCGACAGGGAAACCACACGCGTGTAAGTTGTGGGCGCGATGCGGAGAGCCGGTGCGGACGCGATCGTGCACCTCGGTCGAGACATTCTTGTCATCCACAGCTTCGGGCCATCGACTCACAAGAGTCCACGGGGAAGTGGAGTTATCCACAGCCTGTCCACACTGTGCAGAACGCGTATATTGGCGGCGCCCGCCCGCCGATGTCAAGCACTCCGCACGCAGAAGACCCCCGGTTTCGTGGCCGGGGGTCTTGAGGGCCGCGGGATGCCGCGGGCGAGAGGTCAGCGTCCGACGCGGCCGAGCTGCGTGGTGATCTCGGAGACCTGGTTGTAGATCGAGCGGCGCTCCTTCATGAGCTCGCTGATCTTCTTGTACGCGTACATGACCGTGGTGTGATCGCGATTGCCGAACAGCTGGCCGATCTTCGGCAGGGAGAGACTCGTGCGCTCGCGGCACAGGTACATCGCGATCTGACGGGCCGTGGCGATCGACTGCGACCGGCTGGATCCGTAGAGGTCGTCGACCGACAGGCGGAAGTACTGCGCCGTCGCCGTGATGATGTCGGTCGGCGAGATGACGTTGGCGTCGTCGGTGTCGACGATGTCGCGCAGCACCGTCTGGGCGAGGGAGATGTCGAGATTGGAGCGGTTCAGGCTCGCGAAGGCCGACACCCGGATCAGCGCGCCCTCGAGCTCGCGGATGTTGCTCGACACCTTGGTGGCGATGTACTCGAGCACCTCGTCGGGGACGAGCAGCCGTTCGGACTGCGCCTTCTTGCGGAGGATCGCGATGCGGGTCTCGAGGTCGGGGGCTTGGACGTCGGTGATGAGGCCCCACTCGAACCGGCTCCGCATGCGGTCCTCGAACCCGGTCAGGTGACGCGGGGGGACGTCGCTGGTGATCACGACCTGCTTGTCGTGGTCGTGCAGCGTGTTGAAGGTGTGGAAGAAGGCCTCCTGGGTCTCGGCCTTGCCCTGGAGGAACTGGATGTCGTCGATGAGAAGGATGTCGACGTCGCGGTAGCGCGCCTGGAAGGCGGATCCGCGGTTGTTGGCGATCGAGTTGATGAAGTCGTTCGTGAACTCCTCGCTCGAGACGTACCGGACGCGGATGCCCGCATACAGACTGAGCGCGTAGTCGCCGATCGCATGCAGCAGGTGCGTCTTGCCCAGACCCGAGTCGCCGTAGATGAACAGCGGGTTGTACGCCTTCGCCGGCGCCTCGGCCACGGCGACGGCTGCCGCGTGGGCGAAGCGGTTGGACTGGCCGATGACGAAGTTGTCGAAGCTGTACTTGGGGTTCAGTCGCGTGTCGTTGCGCGACGGCGCGGCCGCGGTCTCCACGTAGTCGTCCGCCGCAGGCCGCGCGATCGGCACGGGAGCGGATGCCGACTGCACCGGGACGGGCACGGTGAGGTGGGCGTCGGCGAGCTCCGGGTTCACCACGACCCGGAACGAAGATGCGGCCGGCTCGGCGTCGACCCGCGCGAGCGCCTCCATGATCGGTGCGCGCAGCCGCTTGTTCAGCTGTGCGGCCGTCAGGTCGTTCGGCACGTCGAGGTACAGGGTGCCGCTCATCACGCCCTGCGCGACGGCGAGACTGATGAATCCCTGCAGCTGGGGGGTCACCCGTTCGTCGCCCGACAGCTCCTGCAGCACTGCGGTCCAGACGGGGACATCCGGAATATCGTGCTGTGACATGTCCCCTCCGGGGGTGCGATCGGTGCGGCACAGGCGATCGTGAACGACGATCGAGCCTGTGGATAACTACCGCAGTCACGGTAGTCAGCGACCCTGTGAAGAGCAAAATCCACTGTAGATCCGCCCCGCGTGTCTTCACCAGACGCTATCCACAGTCCGTGGATAATGTGCCGTCCGGCTCGGCCGGTTTGAGTTCTCGTCGCTCTCGACGTAGCCTTAGTCGGTTGACTTATGCCCTGGGGTGCCCTCGGACGCCCCCGGACAGTCCCTGTACCCCGTGTCCCCGGTCTAGAGCGTTCGGGTGACCGCCGATCCGGAGTGATCCTCATGAGCAAGCGTACGTTCCAGCCCAACAACCGTCGTCGCGCCAAGAAGCACGGCTTCCGCGCCCGCATGCGCACGCGCGCCGGCCGTTCGATCCTGTCGGCGCGCCGCGCCAAGGGTCGCACCGAGCTGTCCGCCTGATCCGACGAAAGTGCTGGCGCGCGGGAACCGCATCACCCGCGGGGCGGAGTACAAGACCGTCGTCCGCAGGGGCGTCCGCTGTGCCGCGCCGCACACGGTGACCTACGTCATCGCGTCCGCCGAAGACCGCCCCGCGCGGTTCGGCTTCATCGTCAGCAAGCAGGTCGGCGGCGCCGTCACGCGCAACACCGTGCGACGTCGGCTGAAGGCCGTCTGCGCCGAAGCCCTTCCCGGCGTCGGCCGTGGAGCGGATGTCGTCATCCGGGCACTTCCGTCCGCGGCATCCGCCGACTTCGCACAGCTGCGCGCGGAGGTCACGCGCTGCCTCGCCCGACGGGCCGCGGCGTGAGCACCTCGACACTTCCCTCCTACGCGCTCGGCTCCGGCCGGCTCTCGCCGACGTCGGCGCTGCGTGCGGTGCCGCTGCTTCCCCGCAACGCCGGGCTCGTCCTCCTGCACGCGTACCGTGCGACGATCTCCCATCTCTACGGCGACGTCTGCAAGTACTACCCGTCGTGCTCGGCGTACTCCGTCGGGGCTGTGCAGCAGCACGGTCTCCTCAAGGGATCGGCGCTCACCGCAGCTCGCCTCGCGCGATGCCACCCCTGGGCCCGTGGTGGAATCGATGACGTGCCCCCGCACGCGCACTTCCGACACGAGCTGACCCGTCATGGGTTCGTCGTGCCATCCACAGACGACGGGTCCGCGGACTCCTCGCCGAGAAAGGACTGATCCGTGCTGGATCTTCTGTATGCCGCCGCCGCTGCGACGCCGACCCCGGTCGTGCCGACGCCGACGACGCCCGCGCCGTCGAGCAGCCTCGACTTCTTCAGCACCATCATGTGGCCGTTCAAGTGGATCGTCGAGGCGATCCTCGTGTTCTGGCACTGGATCTTCACCTCGGTGGGCCTGCCGGCCGATGCCGGACTCACCTGGGTCCTGTCGATCATGGGGCTCGTCATCGTGGTGCGCAGCGCCCTGATCCCCCTCTTCGTGCGGCAGATCAAGAGCCAGCGGAAGATGATGGAAATCGCTCCTGAACTGCGGAAAGTTCAGGAGAAGTACCGCGGGAAGAAGGATCAGCTCTCCCGTGAGGCCATGAGTCGCGAGACCATGGCGCTCTACAAGAAGCACGGCACCACACCGGTCTCCAGCTGTCTGCCCCTCCTCGTGCAGATGCCCATCCTGCTGGGCATGTTCTACACGCTGAGCGACGTGAAGAAGCACGCGGAGTGGGGCGTGGGCGGCGTCGGTCTGCTGAGCAAAGACCTGACGTGGCAGTTCTACGAGGCGAAGCTGTTCGGCGTCGCTCCCCTCCACACGAGTCTCATCGAGGCGTTCAACCAGAAGCCCGACGGCTGGGAGGCCACCGTCGCGATCCTCGTGGTCCTGGTCATCCTGATGATCGCGTCGCAGTTCATCACCCAGCTGCAGATCATCTCGAAGAACCTCTCCCCCGAGGCCAAGACCGGCCAGGCCTACCAGATGCAGCGCATCATGCTGTACATCCTCCCGCTGGCCTTCATCTTCTCCGGTGTGTTCTTCCCGCTGGGTGTGGTGCTCTACTGGTTCACGTCCAATATCTGGACGATGGTGCAGCAGTTCCTCGTCATCCGTAACCTGCCCACGCCCGGTTCCGAGGCGGCGAAGGCACGTGAGGAGAGGCTGGCGCGCAAGGGCAAGGCGATCGACGCGAACGGCAAGATCGTTCCGCTCGAGAAGTACCAGGCCGAGCAGCAGCGTCTGTACGAAGAGGCGCAGAAGGCGAAGGCGCAGGCTCCCAAGCGTCAGCAGCCGGTGAGCAAGCAGCGCGCCAAGAAGCAGTCGAAGAACACCAAGCCCAACACCGACTCGTGACCGGGTCGACGTCTCTCGAGGAACAGTCATGAGCACCACTTCCGACCACGACGCGGCCGAGCGCCCCGCGGCCACGATCGAGCAGCTCGAGCAGGAGGGCGACATCGCCGCCGACTACCTCGAGGTGCTGCTGGACATCGCGGACATCGACGGCGACCTCGCCCTCGACGTGCGCAGCGGCCGGGCGTACGTCTCGGTGGAGAACGATGACCCGGCATCCCTCCGTCTGCTCGCCGAGCCCGACACGGTTCAGGCTCTGCAGGAGCTGACGCGCATCGCGGTGCAGACGAAGACCGGACGCTTCTCCCGCCTCATCCTCGACGTGGGCGGTTCGCGCGATGCGCGGCAGCGCCAGCTGGAGAAGCTGGTGGATCGTGCGATCGCACGCCTGGACGAAGGGGCGACGCAGGCCTCGCTCCCCTCGATGACCAGCTACGAGCGCAAGCTCGTCCATGACATCGTCGCGGACCGGGGTCTCGTCTCCGAGTCCTACGGTGAGGGCGCCGACCGTCACACCGTCATCCGCCGCTCCTGATCCGATGGACGATGTTTCACGTGAAACACCGGTGATCGAAGAAGAGCCGGCCGTCGCGGCATCCCTCTTCGGTGACCGCATCGAGCTCGCGCGTCGCTTCACTGCCGCGCTGGGGGCGCACGGCGAGGAACGCGGACTGATCGGCCCACTCGAGCCGCCCCGTCTCTGGAACCGTCACATCCTCAACTCCGCGATCGCCGCTCCCCTCCTTACTGCGGGAGCCCGTGTCGGAGACGTCGGCTCGGGCGCGGGTCTTCCCGGGCTCGTGCTCGCGATCGCCCGCCCCGACGTCGAGTGGGTGCTCATCGAGCCGATGGAGCGTCGCGTCGCCTGGTTGCAGGAACAGAAGGACGAGCTCGGGCTCGACAACGTCGCAGTCGTGCGCGCTCGTGGTGAGGAGTGGAAAGAGGGTGCGGTGCTGGATGCCGTGACCGCGCGCGCCGTGAGCGCCCTGCGCACCCTCATCCCCCTGACCGTTCCTCCGCTGCGACCGGGAGGAGAGCTGATCCTCCTCAAGGGCGTCAACGCCGAGAACGAGATTGCTGCGGCGGAGAAGGCCATCCGCAAGTACAAGCTGACCGATGTGCGCGTCGAGGTCGTCGGTGAGGGCATCATCTCAGAGCCGACCCGCGTTCTCCGCGCCACCCGCTCCGCCTGACCACCCCGCCGCCAGATGTTTCACGTGAAACGCACGTGAGGGCGTTTCGACTCGGCACTGCGCGCCTCGCTCAACGATCGGGACGGGGTGGCTCGACCCCGCGGTCGTTGAGCGAGCGGAGCGAGTCGAAACGCGGCAAGGACGCAGGCACATGTTTCACGTGAAACGCGACGTTTCGACTCCGCGCTGCGCGCCTCGCTCAACGACCGGGAGTGAATGAACACGCCACCCACCCGCCCGTTTAGCGAGCGAAGCGAGTCGAAACGCGGCACAGACGCCGGCACGTGTTTCACGTGAAACGGGACGGGGGTGTTTCGACTCGGCGCTGTGCGCCTCGCTCAACGAACGGGACGGGGTAGCGCAACCCCCCGGCCGTTGAGCGAGCGGAGCGAGTCGAAACGTCGCTCGACCACAGACGCCCGCACATGTTTCACGTGAAACGGGACGTTTCGACTCCGCGCTGCGCGCCTCGCTCAACGACCGGGACGGAGTAGCGTAACCCCCGGTCGTTGAGCGAGCGCAGCGAGTCGAAACGTGGCAAGCACGCGGGTACCTGTTTCACGTGAAACGCGCGTTGGGGCGTTTCGGCTCGGCGCTGTGCGCGCCTCGCTCAACGACCGGGAGTTGGATAGCGCGACTACCGGCCGTTGAGCGAGCGAAGCGAGTCGAAACGGGGCAAGGATGCAGGCACATGTTTCACGTGAGACGGGGAGTGGGGGCGTTTCGACTCGGCGCTGTGCGCCTCGCTCAACGACCGGGAGTGAACCAACACGCCCACCCGCCCCGCACGGGGTTTCACGTGAAACATCCGTAGCGGTGGCTCTCGATGACCGGGGTGTGGGACCCCTCGACTACAGTAGAGGAGTCCCGAAAAGACAGGAGTTGATGGTGCCGGAACCGGAGAACGCGACCGCACCCGCACCCTTCTCCATCGACGACAGCCCCATCGCGCGGGAGCTCGCGGATCTCACGTCCCGCCGCCGAGCGCTGGACGCCGTCACGGTCGACTTCCACGGCGAGACACGCATCCTCACCGTGTCGAACCAGAAGGGCGGGGTCGGCAAGACCACGACCACCGTCAACATCGCCGCGGCCCTCGCTTCTCTCGGTGCTCGCGTCCTGGTGATCGATCTCGACCCGCAAGGCAACGCATCCACGGCCTTGGGGGTGCCGCACTCGGCCGATATCCCGAGCGTCTACGACGTGCTGATCGACGAGTTCCCCCTCGCCGAGATCATTCAGACGAGCCCGGAGTCGCCGAACCTCCTGTGCGCTCCCAGCACCATCCACCTCGCCGGCGCCGAGATCGAGCTGGTGTCGCAGGTGGCCCGCGAGCATCGCCTTCGGACGGCCATCGATGACTACCTCGCGCAGGCCGACGAGCGCCTCGACTTCATCCTCATCGACTGCCCGCCCTCGCTGGGACTGCTCACCATCAACGCGTTCACGGCTGCCGGGGAGCTCCTGATCCCGATCCAGTGCGAGTACTACGCGCTGGAAGGCCTCAGCCAGCTGCTGGGGAGCGTCCGGATGATCCAGAAGCACCTCAACCCGCGGCTGCACCTCTCGACGATCCTGCTCACGATGTACGACGGACGCACTCGGTTGGCGCAGCAGGTGGCCGACGAGGTTCGCCAGCACTTCGCTCGCGAGGTGCTCCACACGGTCATCCCGCGATCGGTCCGCGTGTCCGAGGCGCCGAGCTTCGGCCAGACCGTCATCGCGTACGACGGCCAGTCGGCCGGGGCCGTCTCCTACCGGGAGGCAGCGGTCGAAATCGTCCAACGCGGACAGCGCACCACCACGAACGAGGAGAACTCCTGATGGCCAAACGCACCGGTCTGGGCCGCGGAATCGGCGCCCTCATCCCCACCGCCGACAGCGCGGAGGCGCGGCCCGTCGACGTCTTCTTCCCTGGTGCGCCCCTCGCGACCGTGCCGACGCCGGATGCCGCCGATGCAACGGATACCGGGGGACAGGCGGATGCTGCGGCATCCACGCCCGATGACACCCCCGGCGACCTCGTCGCGGTGCCCGGTGCGCGCCTGATCTCCCTCGATCCGAACGACATCGTCCCCAACCCCCGCCAGCCGCGGACCAACTTCGACGCCGACGACCTGGCCGAGCTCGTGCACAGCGTTCGGGAGTTCGGGGTGCTGCAGCCGGTGGTCGTGCGCCTGAACGAGGACGGCGCCTACGAGCTCATCATGGGTGAGCGCCGCACGCGTGCCTCGCGCGAGGCGGGTCTCACCTCCATTCCGGCGATCGTCCGCGACACGGCGGACGAGGATCTCCTGCGTGACGCGCTTCTCGAGAACCTCCACCGGTCGCAGCTGAACCCACTCGAGGAGGCGTCGGCGTATCTGCAGCTTCTCGAGGACTTCGGCATCACTCAGGAGCAGCTCGCGTCGCGCATCGGCCGGTCGCGGCCCCAGATCAGCAACACGATCCGCCTGCTCAAGCTCCCGATGCCGGTGCAGCAGCGCGTCGCGGCCGGTGTCATCAGTGCCGGGCACGCACGCGCGATCCTCTCGCTGGACGACTCCGATGCGATGCAGAGGCTCGCCGACAAGATCGTCAACGAAGACCTCTCGGTACGCGCCGCGGAGGCTGCGGCGAAGGGAGCGGCGGAGCTGGGCGCACGGCGTCCGGCACCCAAGGCCGGCGCCCGTCGGGCCCACCTCGATGACGTCGCCGAGCGACTCGGTGACCGCCTCAACACCAAGGTGAAGATCACTTTGAGTGCGAGAAAAGGCCAGATCAACATTGATTTCGCCACGATCCAGGATCTCAACCGCATCCTGGGGGAACTGGGGGAGACCGAGTACGGCGTCGGAGCCGGCGCGTAGGCTGGCAGGGTGACCGATCGTCCTCACCTTCCCCGGCGCGCCAGTCTGGAGCTGCTGCGCGCGGAGGCATCCGACGAACTGTCGGTGCTGATCGAGGAGCGCATCCGCGACGGTGAAGATCCCTGGGACTTCATGGAGGACCTGCCCTCCGTCGACGAGCTGGTGGTCCTCACGCTGCGCGCGGAGAACATCGCGTCGGACGGCGGCAACAAGCCCACGGCGGCGAGGAACTATCGCGTGCTTCGCCAGATCGCGTTCGACTACCCGCCGCTCACGCGTGCCGTGTGGCGTCTGCTGGGAAGCGAACCGCACCGGCGCTGGGACGCCTCGGTGCGAGCCGAGGCATCCTGATCAACGCCGGTGCGGTGAGTCTGCCGTGCATCTGCGGTGGGCCGCACGAGGCGGCGTCACGCGCGAGGGTCGTCAGCCGAGGTAGGCGGCGAGGTCCTGCTCGAGCGCGAACTTCGGCTTGGCGCCGATGATCGTCTTCTCGACCGCGCCCTTGTTGAACACCTTCATCGCGGGGATCGAGGTGATCTGATACTCCATCGCGAGGTTGGGGTTCTCATCGACGTTGAGCTTGAGCACCGTGATCTTGTCGCCGTTCTCCGACTGGATCTCGTCGAGGATGGGTCCGACCATGCGGCACGGACCACACCACGCGGCCCAGAAGTCGACCAGCACGGGTCCCTCGGCGTCGATGACGTCCTGCTGCCAGGTGCTCTCGCTCGTGGCCTTGGCGGTCATGTCTGTCTCCTTCGTTGCGAGCCGCCATCGTGCGGCTCTGGGGTATCAAACGCGACGGATGCCGGAGATGTTCCCCGACCCGTGCGGGGCTCAGGCGACGGGCTCGAGCCCGTCGATCTCGGCGGCATCCACCTCGGGCGCACCGGCGTCGCCGCGCGCGGCGAGGTAGTGCTCCACGTCGAGGGCGGCCGTCGTACCGCTGCCGGCCGCCGTCACCGCCTGGCGGTAGATGGGGTCGACGACGTCACCGGCCGCGAAGACGCCGGGAACCGACGTGCGCGACGAGCGGCCGTCGACCCACACGGTGCCGTGCTCGGTGAGCTTCAGCGAATCGTGCACGAGGTGCGTACGCGGGTCGTTGCCGATCGCGACGAAAACCCCGGTCACAGGCAGTTCTCGCGTCGAACCGTCGACGGTGTCGCGCAGCAGCAGACCCGTCACGGCGTCACCGCCGAGCACGTCGACGACCTCGCTGTTCCACACGAACTCGATCTTCTCGTTCGCGAAGGCGCGCTCCTGCATGATCTTGGAGGCGCGCAGCTGGTCGCGGCGGTGGATGATGTACACCTTCGACGCGAACTTGGTGAGGAACGTGGCCTCCTCCATCGCGGAGTCGCCGCCACCGACGACGGCGATGGCCTGCTCGCGGAAGAAGAACCCGTCGCACGTCGCGCAGTAGGAGACGCCGTGTCCGGACAGGCGCGACTCGCCCTCGATGCCCATCTTGCGCGGTGCCGAGCCGGTGGCGAAGACGATGCTCTCGGCCTCGTGCTCCGTGCCGCTGCCGAGGACGACCTTCTTCACGTCGCCGGTCAGCTCGAGCTTCACGACGTCGTCGTAGACGACCTCGGTGCCGAACTTCTCGGCCTGCTCCTGCATCTTCGCCATGAGGTCGGGTCCCATGATGCCCTCGGGGAAACCGGGGAAGTTCTCCACCTCGGTGGTGTTCATCAGCTCGCCGCCCGCCTCCACCGAGCTCGCGATGAGCAGCGGCGAGAGGTTCGCCCGCGCCGCGTAGATGGCGGCGGTGAATCCGGCCGGACCGGAACCGATGATGATGACCTGTCGCACGTGCTCTTCCCTTTCCGCACGAGCCCCTGACGGGCTCCAGTGCGTGCAACCAATGCTAACCGCGGGGCATTCCGAGCAGACGGTGCACCGCGCGGTGCGCTCGTCAGCGCCCGATGAGGCGCCGCAGCATCCGCCCGCCGATGGCGAGCTCGGGAGCCCGCAGCAGCGCGAGGGCGGCGACGTACACCAGCAGGGCGACGCCGCCCACGAGTGCTCCGGCCACCGCACCGAGGAGACGGTCCGACGCGGGCCATCCGTCCGCGCCGCCGAGGAGCAGGAAGAACAGCCATCCGGCGGCGAAGGCGGGGACGGCGGCGACCGTGAACCGCCCGAGCGACCGCCAGGTGGCGCGCAGCGGCGCCGTGTCGGTGTGGCGACGCAGCAGACGCAGGGCGACGGGCAGCTGGACGTAGGTGGAGAGCGACTGGGTGAGGGCGACGGCGGCGGCGAGGAACCCGAGCGGCAGCAGGCCCATGCCGACGGCGGCTACGGCGATGACGGCGCCGAGGGCGGCCAGCGACGCCTGGACGAGGGAGAAGACGAACGGCGTCCGCGTGTCCTGGAAGGCGAAGAACGCCCGGCGGATGATCACCAGCACGCCGAAGGGGACGAGGGCGATCAGGTACCCGCACAGCACCCAGGCCATCGCGACCGCGCCGTCGGTGCTGGTGGTGAACACCCGCGAGACGGCGACGGATGCCGCGGCGATGGCAGCCGTGAAACCGAACCCGAACAGCGCGATCGCGCGGATCGACTCGTCGAGGTTCGGCGCGACCCGGTCGAGGCGGCCCGCGGTGATCTCCTCGGCGAGGCGTGTGAAGTACGTCGTCGAGATCGACATGGCGACGATCGAGTGGGGAAGCATGAAGATCAGCCACGCGTACACCATCACGGTGACGCTCGCCTCGCCGGAGGCCTGGGTGACGACCAGCGACTGCACGATACCGGCGAGCTGACCGACCACGACGGCGAGGAACGTCCACCAGGCCAGGGTGCCGACGTGACGCAGGCCGATGCCGCGCCAGCCGAAGTCGGGACGGATGTGCAGGCGGGTGCGCTTCCAGAAGAAGAGCAGCACGACCGTCTGCATCGCGATGCCGAGGGTGGCGGTGCCGCCGAGGAGGGCGATCATCCCAACATCCCAGTCGCCGATCGCGGTGAACGGGCCGCCGAAGACGACCAGGAACACCCCGAATCCCGCGATCGAGACGATGTTGTTGACCGTCGGCGCCCAGCTGTACGGGCCGAAGACCTTGCGCGCGTTGAGTACCTCGCCCAGCAGGGCGAACAGGCCGTAGAACAGCAGCTGGGGCAGCAGCCAGTAGGCGAAGGCGGTGGCCAGGGCCTTCTGCTCCGGCCCCCAGCTGGCCGCGTAGAGCCAGATCAGCACCGGCGCGAGCGCCATCATCAGCGCTGTCGCGGCGACGAGGACGACCGCGCCGAGCGTCAGGAGCTTCGACACGTACCGCGAACCGCCGTCGCTGTGTGCGGCCGCCTTGACGATCTGCGGCACGAGGATGCCGGTGATCACGCCGGCGGCGAGCAGCTCGTACACGTTGGTGGGCAGCATGGCCGCGACGCTGAAGGCGTCGGCGGCCTTGCTGCCGAACGAACCGATGACGGCGACGAGGACGACCGAGCGCACCAGACCGGTGACCCGCGAGAAGAGCGTGCCCGCTCCGATGATGGCGCTCGCGCGACCGAGACTAGCCATCGACATCCTCTTTCTGCGGGGCTTCCTTCTGCGGCGCTTCGCCGTGCTCGTCCTCGGCGGGTGAGGCCGCGCCGCGCCGACGCAGCTTGCGTACGGTGCGGATCAGACCCAGCACGAGCATCGCTCCGATCAGCACCACCATGAGCACGATGCCCACCGACTCCCACTCGGCGCGCACGGTCACGGCGACGCGGACCTCCGATCCGATCGGCACGCCCGCGGTGCTGCGCAGCTGCAGGTCGAGGGTGGACTCGCCGCTGCCGACGCGTGCCTGCACGGGCACCTGCACTCGCGTGCTCTGCGCGGAGCCGGCCGAGACCTCCGCGGTCTTCTGGACGATCAGGCGCGGGTCGTTGGGGTTCACCGACAGGGTGAGGGTGACCGGCCAGGGCAGATCGTTGCGCACCGAGAAGGTGAGCGGCGCCGACGAGGCGAGCAGGGTGATGTCGCTGGGCGGAACGATGGCGACGGCCCCCATCGTCTTCGCCGTCGCGTCGCGGTGATCGCTCACCGCCGTGGCGAACTGATCGGGCACCGCGAGCCAAACGTTGGCGAGCAGCTGCAGGATCTTGGCGCGTTCGGGGGCCGTCAGGAGAGCGGGGTCGCTGAGCACGGTCGCGAACGCCGAAAGGGCGGTCTCGTCGTCGAGCAGGCCGTGGAGGGCGTCGACGCGTGCGGAGTCGGGTGCGGTGCCACCGGTGACCGTGACGGCCGTCGCGGGCGCAGCGGCCACCGCCGACAGATCGATCGCGGTGCGACCGGCGAGCGAGGTCGCCGCGGTGATCGCCGCCCGCAGGCCGGTGGACGAGCGGCCGCTGGCCCGGTCGATCACGACCAGTAGGGGCGCCGAGGCGGACGCGCCCTGAACGGCGAGGCTCGCATAGGCGGATGCCGCGGCGAGCCCCGCGCCCTGGTGGACGCCGTCCGAGGCGAGCGACGCCGTCCGCAGCGCCGCCGAGACGTCCGCGTCGTAGGAGAGGATCGCGGCCCCCTCGGCATCCGCTCGCGCCCCCACCGCGCCCGTGAGGGTGTTCGATGACACGAGGGTGAGCGGCGTCTCGCTCTCGTCGGTGCCGCTGGAGGTGCCGGTCGCGAGGGCGGAGACGAGCCCCGCCGTCGCCGACCCGGTCGCGGGCCAGAACACCCCGGTGCGCGTCGCGCCGATGTCGAGGAGCTCGGAGAGGCTCGGCAGCGTGCGACCGGCCGCCGGCGTGGGTGTCGACGATGCACTCGGCGATTCCGAGGATGCCGGGAGCGGCGTGCCGGTCGTCGCGAAGTTCCGTGCCGACATGTACGGGTCGAGACTCGAGACGGAGAGCGGCTCGCCCTGCCCCGCGGCGAACTGGGTGGCGAGATCGGCATCGCCGAACTGGAGCGCGAAACGCGAGTTCGGCAGCGCGAGCAGGTCGGACAGCCACTGCTGAGCCGATGCGGGCGCCGCCGTACCCAGCACACGGATCGCCGCGACGATGGCGGGGTCCACGGCGAGGATCGCGGTGGTGCCGGTCACCGCGTCGAGCTGGATGCGGAGCGCCCCGTCGGCGGCGGTGAGCGTGGCGAGGTCGTCCGACGTGAGCAGCCCCGTGGTGGTGGGAGGCGCCGTCAGCGGCACGACGACGGCGACGCCTCCGCCGGAGGAGGCGGCATCCGGGACGACGATCGCCGTGTGTGCGACGAGATCGCCCTGGGCGGCGGGGAACGCCGCGCTCACGGGGTAGACACCGGGGGCGAGGTCGCCGCCGGTGGCGGCCAGGTCGATCGCGGTCGTCGAGGTCGCCGTCCCGCGGGCGGCGACGGCTGTCACGGCCGCCGTCGCGACCTCGGTGTCGGCGCGCGCGTCGGAGTCCAGCCACGCCGTCACCTCGGCGGCGGTGGTCAAGGGCGACCGGGTGAGCGCCACGCTGACCGTGCCGCCGGCAGCGGGCGCATCGCCGGTGTTGGTCACCGAGAACGTGACGGAGAACACCGACGAGCCGATGACCCCGTTGCCCGACGGCGACACCGCGACGGTGAGCCTCCCGCTCTCGGCCGGCGCCTCGGTCGCGGCGACCGCGGTGCCGGCGACGGGCGCGGCCACGACGAGGGCCATCGCGACGGCGACGGCGCTCCGCCAGCGCGCGCGGCGACGGCGCCTCGTCCCGACTCCGTCGGGAGTCCGGCGCGCGGGACGGGAAAGAGGAAAGGTCATGTCGGGAATCGGCTCCTGTGCGATCCCTGACCGCACGATCAGGTCAGATTCTAGGGTCCCCGCCCTGTGCGCGACCCGTGACGGGCCGCGGGCGCCGGTATCCGCGCGCGGCGGCATCCGTCGGTCCCGTCTCGGTCCCGCGCCGACGGTACCGCCCCGCGTGCGTGAGGATGGGATGCTGTGGACCATCCCCTGAACCCCGATCCCGCCCTCGTGGCCGACCTCCGCCGCGATCTGGCGGCCGCCGGCTACACCGCAGACGCTGTGCGGACCGGGTGGGGCCCTCTCGCCGACGACGCCGTCGGGCACGGCCTGCACGGACCCGCGCTCGCCGCCCTGGGGACACGGGACGACGCATCGGCGACGTTGGCGCGGCTGCTGTTCCTCGGTGTCCGCACGCCGCGGGACGCCGTCGACCGCGCGCTGCCCCACCTCGGCGCCGGCGGACTCGCGACGCTCGGTCTGGCCCGCATCGACGATGCCGAGGTGACACCGCTCGCGCTCGTGCGACCGCAGGGCTTCGCCGACGCGGACGGCGCCGGACACTGGTGGATCGCGAGCGATCTCGACGAGGCGGCGCTGGGCGGACCACTGCCGACCGGCCACGTGCTGGGTGTCGGCGGCGCCTCTCTCACCCTCGCCGGCCTGCAGCTCGCGACGCCCGTGCGACGGGTGCTCGACGTCGGCACGGGCTGCGGCATCCAGGCGCTGCGGGCGCACCGCGCCCTGGCGGCGTCCGCGGATGCCGATGCAGACGCCGACAGCGTCATCGTCGCGACGGACGTGTCGCCGCGCGCACTGGCGTTCACGACGCTCAACGCGCTCCTGAACGGCGTCGGGGGGATCGAGACCCGACACGGCAGCCTCTTCGACCCCGTCGCGGGCGAACGGTTCGACCGCGTCGTGTCGAATCCGCCGTTCGTCATCACCCCGCGCGTCTCCGGCGTTCCCGAGTACGAGTACCGCGATGCGGGGTTCGCGGGGGACGACCTCGTCGCGGCGTTCGTCGGAGGGGTGGGCGAGGTGCTCGCTCCGCAGGGGACGGCGCAGCTGCTGGGCAACTGGGAGTATCGCGACGGCGGCGACGGCCTCGAGCGCGTCCGCGCCTGGGTGGCCGCCTCGCCCGTGCCCCTCGAGGCCTGGGTGATCGAGCGGGAGCGGCTCGACCCCCTCGCGTACGCGGAACTGTGGGTCCGCGACGGCGGCACCGCCCCCGGCACCCCCGGCTACGCGGCCCTCGTCGATGCGTGGCTGGACGACTTCGCCGCGCGCGGCGTGGAGGCGATCGGGTTCGGCTACATCCTGCTGCGACGACCGGCATCCGGGGTCGCCGCGCTGGCGCGCTACGAACGCATCACCCACGCCCTGCCGGAGACCTCGGGAGGACTCGGCCGGCACTTGTCCGCCGCGCTGCAGGCCTTCGACGCACTGGAACTGCTCGACGACGACGCCCTGGCCCGTGCGCACACCGTGGTGGCCGGCGACGTCACCGAGGCCCGTCATCATCTGCCGGGCGCCGAGGCCCCGAGCGTGATCGAGCTGCGCCAGGGCGGCGGGCTCGCCCGCACCATCGAGGTCGACCCGGCCCTGGCCGCCCTCGTCGGCGCCTCCGACGGCGAGCTCACCGTCGGACAGCTCTCCGACGCGATCGCCGAGCTGCTCGAGGTGGATGCCGGCGCCCTCCGCGCCGACCTGCTGCCGCGCGTGCGCGAGCTCGTCTTCACCGGGATGCTGCGGCTGGCGTGAGGGGTCGCACGACGGTCGCGGGCGGGGGCGATGGAAGGCGCGCCGGTAGTCTGGAGACCATGCTCAACATGGCCGAAGGCCTCGACCGGCTGGGGTCGCTCGCGACTTCTCCGATCATGGCCTCCCTCGGCGCGGCGTTCGCCCAGGCGGGGTTCGAGCTGGCGATTGTCGGCGGTCCGGTGCGCGACGCGCTGCTCGGCCGCCCCACCCACGACCTCGATCTCACGACGAACGCGCGCCCCGACGACATCCTTCGCATCGTGAAGCCGCTGGCGACCGCGACGTGGGACATCGGGCGCGCGTTCGGCACCATCGGTGCGAAGATCACCGGCCCGAGCGGGACGTCCGAGCAGGTCGAGATCACGACGTACCGCGCCGACAGCTACGACGGGGTCACGCGCAAGCCCACGGTCGCCTTCGGAGACCGCCTGGAGGACGACCTCGCCCGCCGCGACTTCACCGTGGGCGCCATGGCGCTGCGCCTGCCCGTGCCGGCGCTCGTCGACCCGACCGGGGGTGTCGAGGACCTGCTCGCGGGCGTGCTGCGCACGCCGGGCGACCCCGACGTCAGCTTCGGCGACGACCCGCTGCGCATGCTGCGGGCCGCCCGCTTCGCCAGCCAGCTCGAGTTCGACGTCGCCCCGGCGACGCTGGACGCGATGGAGCGCCTGCGGGCGACGATCGAGATCGTCAGCCCCGAGCGGGTGCAGGCTGAGCTGGTGAAGCTGCTCGCGACGGACGACCCGGTGCGCGGCATCCGGATCCTCGTCGAGACCGGGCTCATGGGCGAGATCCTGCCCGAGGTGCCGGCGCTGCGGCTCGAGGTCGACGAGCACCACCACCACAAGGACGTGTACGAGCACTCGCTCACGGTGCTGCGCCAGGCCATCGAGCTGGAGCACGCCCGGCATCCGGGGGCGGCGCCCGACACGACGCTGCGCCTGGCCGCACTGCTGCACGACATCGGCAAGCCCGCGACGCGCAAGCTCGAGCCGGGCGGCGGTGTGAGCTTCCACCACCACGACGTCAAGGGTGCGCGTCTGGCCCGCAAGCGTCTGCAGGCGCTGCGCTTCGACGGCGACACCATCGCCGCGGTCACGCAGCTCATCGAGCAGCACCTGCGCTTCTTCGGCTACGCCGAGGGCGCGTGGACCGACTCCGCGGTGCGGCGCTACGTGCGGGATGCCGGTGATCAGCTCGAGCGGCTCCACATCCTCACCCGTGCCGACGTCACCACGCGCAACGCGAAGAAGGCGACGCGCCTGCGCCGCGCGTACGACGACATCGAGTGGCGCATCGACGAGCTCGCCTCGCAGGAGGAGCTCGCCGCCATCCGCCCCGAGCTCGACGGCAACCGGATCCAGGAGATCCTCGGCATCCCGCCCGGACGCGAGGTCGGGGAGGCGTACCGCTTCCTGCTGGAGGTGCGCCTGGACGAGGGTCCGATCGGCGCGGATGCCGCCGAGCAGCGCCTGCGCGCCTGGTGGTCCGCCCGCTGACCCACCC
>NZ_JBXAFF010000008.1:0-80750 GCF_058792815.1 Microbacterium sp. MPR-TSA4 | reverse complement strand
GCCCCGCAGTGGCTGACGATGGACGAGGCGATCGAGCACTGCACCCGCGGGCTCGGGATCCTGCCGTGGGCGGGCACGGAAACCGAGGGCACGGAGCCGGATGTGGTGCTCGCCGCCGCCGGCGACGTACCCACCCTCGAGACCCTCGCCGCCGCGGCGCTGCTGCGCGAGCACGTCTCCGACCTGAGAGTGCGGGTGGTGAACGTGGTCGACCTGACCCGGCTGCAATCCGAGGACCAGCACCCGCACGGGCTGCCGGACCGGGAGTTCGATGCGATCTTCACTCCCGACAAGCCGGTGATCTTCGCCTACCACGGCTACCCGTGGCTGATCCACCGACTCACCTACAACCGCGCCGGACACCAGAACCTGCACGTGCACGGATTCATGGAGCGCGGCACCACCACGACCCCGTTCGACATGGTCATGCTCAACGACCTCGACCGGTACCGGCTCGTCATCGACGTCCTCGACCACGTCCCGGGCCTCGCCGCCGGCCACGCAGGTCTCCGGCAGGAGCTGCAGGACGCCCGCCTGCGCGCCCGCGCCCACACCCGCCAGCACGGCACCGACATCCCCGCCGTGACCGACTGGCAATGGCCCCACCCCAAGACCGGTCCCCGCTCCACCGACCCCGCTATCGGGAAGGAACTGTGATGAACGACACGAACACCGTGACCCTGCAGGTGGGCGGCATGATCCGCGCGACCTCCAAGAACGTCACCGAAGCCCACCTGGGCCGACAGCCCGGCGTGATCAGCGTCGACGCGAACCCCGTCTCGCAGACCGCGACCGTCACCTACGACCCCGAGTCCACCTCGGTCGCCCACCTGCAGCAATGGGTGATCGAGTGCGGCTACCACTGCGCCGGCCAGTCCGTCCCCGACCACATCTGCGATCCCACCCACGAACCTCATGACCACGGCGCCCACGCCGGGCAAGAGGGGCATGCCGGGCACGAGGGCCACGTCGACCATGACACTCCCGCCGACCACGGCGCGCCCACCGGGCACAAGGATGCCGAAGACCACGCAGGTCACGCCGAGCACGCTGGGCACGCTCATCCGGCGCCCGCCGATGCGGCTGAGCACGCCGGTCATACCCCGGCGCCGGCCGCCGGCCATGACGGCGGTCAGGCGGCCGCGCATTCCGCGCAGGAGATGATGGGCCACGGTGGGCACCACGGCGGCATGTCTATGGACGCGATGATCCGCGACATGCGTAACCGGTTCCTGGTCGCGCTGATCCTGTCGATCCCGATCACCCTGTGGTCGCCGATCGGCCGGGACGTGATCGGGTTCGAGGTGCCGGCGCCGTTCGGGCTGCGCGATGACGTGTTCATGCTGATCCTTTCGCTGCCGGTGATCTTCTACTCGGCGTGGATCTTCTTCGACGGCGCCTACCGGGCACTGCGGGCCCGAACGCTGGACATGATGGTGCTCGTCTCGGTCGGGGTCGGCGCCGGCTGGCTGTACAGCCTGTTCATCACCCTCACCGGCGGCGGCGAGGTGTTCTACGAAGCCGCCACCGTCCTCGCCACCTTCGTGCTGCTGGGGCACTGGGTGGAGATGCGCGCCCGCGGCGGCGCGAACGACGCCATCCGCACCCTCCTGGAGCTCGCGCCCTCCCAGGCGGTCGTGATTCGCGACGGGCAGGAGGTGGAGATCCCCACGTCCGACGTCGTCCCGGGGGATCTGATGCTGGTCCGACCGGGGGCGAAGATCCCCACCGATGGCGTGGTGGAGTCCGGCGAGTCCGAGGTGGACGAGTCGATGGTCACCGGCGAGTCCATGCCGGTCGACAAGACACCCGAGTCGGAGGTGATCGGCGCGACCGTGAACACCGTCGGCACCCTCCGGGTGACCGCGACCAAGGTCGGAGCGGACACCGCGCTCGCGCAGATCGTGAAGCTCGTCCAGGAGGCGCAGAACTCCAAGGCCCCTGGGCAGCGGCTCGCCGACCGTGCCGCTTTCTGGCTGGTGCTAGTCGCCTTGATCGGCGGCACGCTGACCTTCCTGATCTGGCTGCTCGCGGGCGCCGAGGTGCCGATGGCGATCCTGTTCGCGATCACCGTCGTGGTCATCACCTGCCCCGACGCCCTCGGATTGGCGACCCCGACCGCGATCATGGTCGGCACCGGTCTCGGCGCCAAACGAGGGGTGCTGTTCAAGAACGCGTCCGGGATCGAGACCGCCGCCCGCATCGACACGGTCGTGTTCGACAAGACCGGCACCCTCACCAAAGGGGAGCCGGAGGTCACCGACTACCTCACCTCCGGCGGGAACGACCTCGAGCTGCTCAGCCTGGCCGCGGCGGCGGAACGGGAGTCGGAGCATCCGCTCGCCGAGGCGATCGTCGCGTACGCCGATGCCCGCGACATCCCGCGCCGCACCGCCACCGCGTTCCGCAACATAACCGGACAGGGCGCCGTCGCGACCGTCGACGGCAAGCGGGTCGTCCTCGGCAACACCCGCCTGATGGCCGCCGAGCACATCGACATCACCCCCGTCGAAGCGTCCCAGCGGGAACTGGCCGGCTCAGGGCGCACCGCGATCCTGTTCGCCGTCGACGGGCAGATCGCCGGCGTCATCGCCCTCGCCGACGCGCCCCGGGAGAGCGCGAAGACCGCGATCGACGCCCTGCACGAGCAGGGTGTCGAGGTCGCGATGCTCACCGGCGACAACCAACCCACCGCGGAACGGATCGCCGCCCTGCTGGGCATCGACACCGTGATCGCCGAGGTGCTGCCCGAGGACAAGTCGCAGAAGGTCGCCGAGCTCCAAGCATCCGGGAAGAAGGTCGCGATGGTCGGCGACGGCGTCAACGACGCCCCCGCCCTCGCCCAGGCCGACCTCGGCATCGCGATCGGCGCCGGCACCGACGTCGCGATCGAGACCGCCGACGTCGTGCTGATGCGCTCCGACCCCCTCGACGTCGCGATCGCGCTGAAGATCGGCAAGGGCACGCTGCGGAAGATGCGGCAGAACCTGGGATGGGCCATCGGCTACAACGCCGCCGCCCTGCCGATCGCCGCCGGGGTGTTCTACCCCGCGTTCGGGATCATTCTCTCCCCCGAGATCGCCGCACTGTCCATGTCGGGCTCCAGCGTGATCGTCGCCGTCAACGCTCTCCTGCTCAAGCGGCTGCGCCTTCCCGAACAGGCTCCCGAGGAGACCAGCACCGTCTCCCCAACGAAAGAGCCAGAACCCGTGTGACCCGTCCTCGTCATCGTGCCTGGTGTCCGTCGAGACACCGCGCCATGAAGTACGCCTATGTAATGGCTGACGGTGGGCTGTCGCAACCCGATCTCGTCGGGTGTCGAGCTCTCATCTGCCGCCGCGCCGGGGGGTGCCCACAACACCCCAAAATCCGCGCGAATCGAGAAATATCCCTTGGGGCGGAGCCGCGCTCGTCGGATCTGCAATCCCATGTGACCCTCGCCACGCGACTTAGCGTCTCGATAGCGGATCGCTCATCGGACGGCTATCGCGTGCGCGGGCCGTGGCCAGTGGTGGGAGTTGTCTGCTTTCGTCGGGTTTCGCCGCGGCCTGGTACCAGCATGCGCAGGCCGTTGAGGATGATGAGAGCGGCGCTGCCTTCGTTCAGAAGGAGGCCGGTGGTCAGGGACATCCACCCGGCGAGAGCGGCGATGATCAGGGTGGCCACGACGGTCAGGCTGAGCACGATGTTGATCTTGATGTTGTTCCGTGCTCGGCGGGAGAGGCGGATCGCGGCGGGGAGCCGGTCGAGTTCGTCGGCCATGAGGGCGACGTCTGCGGTCTCCAGGGCGACATCGGCGCCGGCGGCGCCCATCGCGATGGCAAGGTCGGCGTTGGCCAGGGCGGGGGCGTCGTTGACGCCGTCACCGACCATGGCGATCAGGCCGTGCGTCTGACGCAGTTCAAGGATTGCGGCGGATTTGTCCTCGGGCAACAGCTCGGCGCGGTAGTCATCCAGGCCGAGGGCGTCGGCGGTGGATCGGGCAACGGTGGTGCTGTCGCCGGTGAGCATTATGACCCGTGTGATTCCCAGTGCGCGGAGCTCGTCAATGGTGGACTGTGCATCTGGACGCAGTTGGTCGGCCACAGTCAGCACGGCCAGTGCGCGGGTTTCGTCGCGGAGCACGACAGCTGTCCGGCCTTCTGACTCGGCTTGGGAGACCACCAATCCGACATCTGACCTTGCACGGTCGGCGGCTGTCGGCCGACCGATGTGCAGGGGGCGGCCGTCGACAATGGCATCCATGCCCGCACCGGGCAGGGCGCGAGCGCCCATCGCGGCGGGAAAGACGAGGCCGCGAGCGTTCGCGCCGGCGACGATCGCGGTGGCGATGGGGTGTTCGCTGCCCGCCTCGACCGCGGCCGCCAATGTTAAGGTCTCGTCCTCGGTGAGGTCGCCCACGGGGATGACGGTCGTCAGCGCGGGTCGTCCTCGGGTCAGCGTGCCGGTCTTGTCGAAGGCGACGGTCTTGATGTCGGCGAGGCGTTCGAGGTAGACCCCGCCCTTGATGAGGATCCCATCCCGTGCGCCGCGGGCGATCGCGGTGACGACGCTGACGGGCACGGAGATGATGAGCGCGCAGGAGCACGAGACGACCAGGATGACCAGTGCCCGGTAGATCGCCTCACGCCACTCGAACCCGAACAGCGGCAGGAGCAGGGCGACCGCGACGGCCAGGATGAACATCGCCGGGGTGTAGACGGCGCTGAACTTGTCCGCGAATCGTTCGGCTCCGCTCCGGTTGGCCTGCGCTTCCTCGACCTGCTCGATGACACGGGCGAGCACGGTGTCATAGTGCTCCTTGGTGACCCGTACCCGCAGCACTCCGTTGCCGTTCATACTTCCCCCGAAGACCTCGGTGCCGGCAGTGGCCTCGACCGGCACCGATTCTCCGGTGACTGGACTGGCATCCACCCATGAAGCACCGTCGGCGACGATGCCATCGGTGGGGAGGCGTTCGCCGGGACGCACGAGTACGACATCGCCGGGGTGCAGCTCCTCCACCGCCACGGTCTCGGTCCGGTCGCCGTGGGTGAGGCGGGTGGCGGTCGGGGGTGCCAGCTCCATCAGCGCGTCGATGGACCCGCGCGCCTTGTCGGTCGCGTAGGCTTCCATCGCTTCACCCAGGCTGAAGATGACCACGAGCATCGCGGCTTCTTCGACGACACCCAGCGCAATCGCGCCGATCACGGCCACCACCAGCAGCACGGTGATCGTCAGCCGCCTGTTTCGGACCGCCCGGACCGCGCTGCGCAGCGGATAGACACCCCCGACAATGATCGCGGCCCAAAACAGAGCCAGCGAGACCGGCTCGAGATGGGCCGTCCACTCCACGACCAGGCCCGCGACCAGCAGCACCGACGCAACCCCCAGGGTCACCATCTCGGGCTCCTGCCACCACCGACGTCGGACAGCCCGTGCTGTCACGGGTGCCACCTGTGCCGGTGCGCTCGCGCCAATGCTCATCCGTTGTCCTTCTTCCTGGGAGTGACGTTCTGGGGAGGGGCTAACCGCGGAGGGGACGGGCAGGACCTGTCGCGGCCAGGGGCAGCCCGGCCTTCTGGGCGGCCTCGATCACGGCAGCGTCAGTCACGGAGCCGTCGTGCGTGACCAGCACGACACCGGAGGCCAGCGCGTCGACGTCCTGCACGCCCGGCACAGACTGGATCGTGGCGAGGTCGCCGGAGCAACTCACGCACCCGCCTTCGAGGGTGCGGTACTTGGAACGAACAAGCTGGATCGGTGCACTCACGGGTATCTCCTTCAGTCGAGATGACTTCGATGGACTTCAAAGTCCGACTCACATCCTACGCAGATATCGACATTCGTCAAAGTATCGAAGTGTGGGACACTGGAGGCATGTCAATGCCCCTGACCCTTTCCTCGGGCAGCGCCCTCGGGTACTGCACACCGTTGTCCCGCGAGCCGATCACCCCCACCCAGGCAGAGCCTCTGTCTCGGATGCTGAAGGCCCTCGCAGACCCGGTGCGGCTACGACTGATGTCGATGGTGCTCTCGCACGAGAACGGCGAAGCATGCGCCATGTGCGACCTGACCGAGGGCTTCGACCTTTCCCAATCGACCCTCAGCCACCACCTCAAGATCCTGCACGACGCGGGACTCGTCGACCGGGAAAAGCGCGGAGTGTGGGTCTACTACAAGGCACGCCCCGATGCCATGACCGCGCTACGCACCGTATTCAGCACCGACCTCTGATCCCGCGGCTCATCCCGAACGCCGCGGCTGTCGGCAGCGCCGCGCAGATGACCGTTCCTCGCACTACTTGTGGTTCCAGACCTTCCACGCGGACAGGACGAGCAGCAGGGCGAGCAGCGGGACTATGACGACGCTCGGGAACACACCCAGCAGCAGTCCGCCGATGATGGTGCCGACGATCGACCCGGCGGTCATGGCGATGAGGAATCCGGGGTTCTGCCGTAGGACGGTGAAGCTGTTGTCGCGACTGTAGCGGGCGAACGCGACCAGCATCGTCGGCAGCGATACCGCCAGTGACAGGGTGCCGGCAATCTTGATGTCGATACCGTAGAGCAGCACAATCGTCGGAATCAGCAACTCACCCCCGGCCACGCCCATCAGGGCAGCGACGACGCCGATCGCGAACCCGGCGACCACGCCGATCACCCACTGCCACGTCACGGGCAGGTTCAGCGGGTTGGCGGCGATGAAGTGCGTGAGCACGAGGACGACGGCGATCAGGACGAGCAGGGCGGCGAGGACGCGGTAGAGGGTCTTGCTCGCGATCTTCGTCGCCCAGTTCGCCCCCACCCACGCGCCGATGAGGCTGCCGATCAGCAGGTTCACGATGACGTACCAGTACGGGGTCACCTCGGCCAGCGGGACGGTGAGGAGACGGGCGGGCAGGGCGGTGATGACGACGATGAGGCTCATCGCCTTGTTCATGATGATCGCCGGGAGCGCGGCGAGGCCGAACAGGCCGATCAGCAGCGGCAACCGGAACTCCGCGCCGCCCAAGCCGATCATCCCGCCCAGCACCCCGACCGCAGCTCCGATAAGGAAGACCAACGGCAGCGACTGCCGCCAACGGCCCGGCGAGGTCCCCGCCGTCAACCCGGAGGCCGTGCCTTGCGGGTCCCGGCTCATTGGCTCAGCCTATCCAGCGGTCGCAGCAACTTCCGAGCCTATAGCGGCTGCACGAGGCGCAGCTGTCCCCCAGCGAGGATGGAGGTATGGAAGCTCTCAGACGCGTGGTGCTGATCGTCGCCGTGCTGAACCTGGCGTACTTCGGCATCGAGTTCACCGTCGCCCTCACGATCGGATCGGTCTCTCTCTTCGCCGACAGCGTGGACTTCCTCGAGGATGCCGCGGTCAACCTGCTCATCTACGCGGCGATCCCCTGGCCGGTGCGCCGCCGCGCGATCGCGGGAAGCGTCTTAGCGTTCGTGATCCTCATCCCTGCCGTTGCGACGATCTGGACTGCGATCGTGAAGATCCTCGACCCGGTCGCGCCCGACCCCACCGCCCTGTCGATCACCGCGCTCGGCGCCCTCGCCGTCAACCTCGCCTGCGCGACCATCCTCGCCCGGCACCGCCACCAAGCTGGCAGCCTCACCAAAGCGGCCTGGCTTTCGGCACGCAACGACGCCTTCGCCAACCTCGCGATCATCGCCGTGGGCGTGCTCACCATCTGGTTCGTCACCGGATGGCTGGACATCGTCGTCGGCATCGCCATCGGCCTGCTCAATGCAGATGCCGCCCGCGTCGTCTGGAAAGCCGCCCGCCAGGAAGCCGCCGCCCAGCCATAGACCCGACCCGATTGTCGCCTCCACGGAGAAGTTTTATACATCGTTGGGTGTATAGTCATCATGTGCTGACTATTTCCGATCGACTCGACGTGATGAACCGGCTCGGACGGGCGATGGCCGACCCGACCCGCTCCCGCATCCTCCTGACCCTCTTGGCCGGCCCGAGCTACCCTGCCGTGCTGTCCCGGGAGCTGGGGCTGTCGCGCTCGAACGTGTCGAACCATCTGACGTGCCTGCGCGGGTGCGGGATCGTGGTGGCCGAGCCCGAGGGTCGGCAGACCCGCTACGAGGTCGCGGACCCGCACCTGACCCGCGCGCTGACCACGCTCGTCGACGTGACCCTGGCCGTCGACGAGAGCGTGCCGTGCATGGACCCCGACTGTGGGGTTGAGGGCTGCGTGGTGGGGGAGGCGAGCGCGTGAGCACGGTCACGGGTTCGCAGGTCGAGCGTGTCGACCTCGACGATGACGACGACGACGACCGGCCCTGGTATCGGAGCCCGAGCGTCCTGATCCCCATCGCCTCCGGCGTCGCGTTCGCCGCCGGCCTGATATGCGAATGGACTGGCGCGGAGACCGCCGGCCTGGTGCTGTTCTGGATCGGTCTGCTGCTGGGCGCGTACACGTTCGTCCCCGGCGCGCTGCGCAAGCTGTTCACCAAGGGCAAGCTCGGCATCGGACTCCTGATGACCATCAGCGCCACTGGCGCGGTGATCCTCGGCTACGTCGAGGAGGCCGCCGCGTTGGCGTTCCTGTACTCCATTGCGGAGGCGTTGGAGGACAAGGCGATGGACCGCGCCCGCGCAGGGTTGCGGGCGCTGTTGAAGCTCGTGCCCGACACCGCTCTGGTCAAGCGCGGCGACGCCACGGCCGAGGTCGAGGCGAAGGAGCTGCGCGTCGGTGACGTGCTCGTGATTCGGCCGGGCGAGCGGATCGCCACCGACGGCATCGTGCGGGCTGGCCGAAGCAGTCTGGACACGTCCGCGATCACGGGTGAGTCGATCCCTGTCGAGGTCGAGCCCGGTGTCGACGTGTCAGCCGGGTCGATCAACACGACAGGCGTCCTCGAAATCGAGGCCACCGCCGCCGGCACCGACAACTCGCTCACCACGATCGTGGAGCTGGTCGAGCAGGCCCAGGCCGAGAAGGGCGACCGTGCCCGCCTGGCCGACCGGATCGCCCGCCCGCTTGTGCCCGGCGTGATGATCCTCGCCGTGCTCGTCGGCGTACTCGGATCGCTGCTGAGCGGCGACCCCGAGCTGTGGATCACCCGCGCCCTGGTGGTACTCGTCGCAGCCTCCCCGTGCGCTCTGGCGATCGCCGTCCCGGTCACGGTCGTCTCCGCGATCGGTGCAGCGTCGAAGTTCGGTGTGGTGGTGAAGTCCGGGGCCGCGTTCGAGCGATTCGGCGGCATCCGCCACCTTGCCGTCGACAAGACCGGCACGCTGACCCGCAACGAGCCCACCGTGGCCCGCGTCGTGACCGCTGCGGGCGCGACCGAAGATGAAGTGCTCGCATGGGCGGCGAGCCTGGAAGCGCACAGTACGCACCCGCTGGCCGCCGCGATCACCAACGCCGCCCCCGACGCGCCGACCGCGCAGGAGGTCAGCGAGACCGCCGGGCACGGCATCGCCGGCACCCTCGACGGTGCCCGTGTCGCTGTCGGGAGCCCCCGCTGGCTCGCCGCCGGCACACTGGCCGACGAGGTGACCGCGATGGAATCCGAGGGGATGACCGTCGTCATCGTGTACCGCGACGACCGGCCCGCCGGCGCGATCGGGGTCCGGGACGAGCTGCGCCCCGAGGTTCCCGAGGTCGTCGCCACGCTCAACCGCCGCGGAATCGGGGTGACGATGCTCACCGGCGACAACGCCCGCACCGCGGCGGCCCTGGCCGCACAGGCAGGTATCAGCGACGTGCGCGCCGAGCTTCGCCCCGAGGATAAGGCCAGCGCCGTCGCGGAGCTGTCCGTATCGCAACCCACGGCCATGATCGGGGACGGCATCAACGACGCCCCCGCCCTGGCGGCCGCGGACCTGGGAATCGCGATGGGAGCCAAAGGCGCGGACGCGGCGATCGAGTCCGCCGACGTCGCGTTCACCGGCCACGACCTCCGCCTCATCCCGCAGGCCCTCGCCCACGCCCGCCGCGGCCGCAGCATCATCAACCAGAACGTCGTGCTGTCCATCGCGATCATCGCGGTTCTGCTGCCGCTGGCGATCACCGGCATCCTCGGGCTCGCGGCAGTCGTGCTCGTGCACGAGGTCGCGGAGGTCATCGTCATCCTCAACGGGCTCCGCGCAGCTCGGCGCACGCGCGCTTGACACGCGCGTCCCGCTGACGAACCGACCGTCGACGGGGAGAACACGGCAGACCGCACACCGAGGCAGATCGCTCCTAAGCCACAGCGACCACGGGATGTCTGTTCGGGATGAGCCGTGGGATGAGGCGGACGAACGCGACCATGACCAGGAGCTCGACGAGGGTCTGGGTGACCACGACGAGCGGCGCGAGGTCGAACGCGGGCGGCAGCGCAAGGACGAGCGGGAGGACGACGAGCGAGTTGCGGGTCGCGCCGCTGAACACGACCGCTCGACGGCCGGGAACGTCGAGCCGGGCGACGCTGCCGGCGAGGGCGCCGATCGGGATCATGAGGGCGGCGAAGAGCACGTAGACGGGGATCGTGAGCAGCAGCGATGCGATCTGCTGGCCGACGCCGGCGATCTGTGAGGCGACGACGACGGCCAGGGTGAGCATCATCAGCGGCACCATCGCCCCGAGTACCGCGTTCTGGACACGCGCGCCTCCACGGGTGCGGGCGGCGAGCTGCGTGAGCCCGGCGGCGAGCAACGGCAGCACGATGAGCAGCAGGAACGCCTCGACGAACGGGGCGAGGTCGACGCTGGCGACGAACTCGGCGCCGACGATGAGCCGGAGGTAGAACGGCAGCAGCAGCATCTGGGCGATCATCAGAAGCGGCGCGGCCGCGAGCAGGCGGTCCTTCGCGCCGCCGGCGATCCCGGTGAACACGATCACGTAGTCCACGCAGGGTGTGAGCAGCACGAACAGCACGCCGACGAGCAGCACCTGATCGTGGGCGACGATCCGCGACAGCAGCCAGACGACGACGAGCACGAGGACGAAGTTGACGATCATGACCGTGGTGAGGAATCGCCAGTCGCGGAACGCGGTGCCGATCTTCGCGAACGGCACGCCGAGGAAGGTGGCGTAGAGCAGCAGCCCCAGCACCGGGTTGATCGCGAGCTCGGCCGGGTGGGCGACCGCGGGGATGAGCAGCCCGACCGCAGCGCCCAGGGCGAGAGCGGCGAGGTAGAGCAGCACCTGGTGTCGTTCCATCCACTCGACGCTCGCTCGCATCGTCCCATTCTCCCGGGCGACGGGATCGGTGTTCAGCAGGCGCAGTTCGCGTCGCCGCACCCGGAGCCGCCGGCTGCGGCGCGTCTCTTCGCGATCTGGCGTCGGCGCAGCCACCACATGCCCAGGGCGAGAGCGGCCAGCCCCGCGGCGACCGCGATGAGCGTCTGCTGCAGGACCGCGGCGCCAGCGCCGGTGACGATCCCGGCGACGATCAGGTACGGGAGTGCGCAGCAGCCCACACAGGCCAGCAGAGCGAGCAGTCCGGCCACCTTCGTGCGCGTCGGCACGCCCTCCTCGGTGAGAGCCTTGCGCGCGCAGCTTGTCGTGGTTTCGGGGGCGCTCATGCGGGTGCTCCTTCGGGGTGCGCGATGTCGGCGTAGGGGATCGGGCAGTCGGCGCAGGTGCAGCCGATCAGGCTGTCGCAGCGGGCATCGACCACCTGCTGCAGGGAGGCGCGGATCACGAGGAGGTCTGCCAGTTTCTGCTCGATCTCGTCGATCTTCTCGAGCGCGCGGGTGCGCAGGTCTGGGGTCGCGGCGTCCGGTGTCGAGCAGCTCGGCGACCTCTTCAGAGCGAACCCGAGCCGTTGCGGAGCATCGTCGTCATCGCGCCGAGTCGGCGAGGCTCGTGAGCGCCGTGAGCACGTCGGCGTACTGCTCGGGAACCTCAATCGTCATCACGGCGCTGCCCCCGACCGGACTGGTCGTGAACGTGAAGAACGAGCAGCACGCCGTCTCGCGCTCCGCGAGATCTCTCGCCGTCGCCAGCGACTCCAGCGGAAGGGTCACCACCGCCCGAGTCAAGGAGGAGCGGGCGACGGTCTCCGTCGCGGTCGCGAAGAGCTCGGCGAACTCGGAGACCCGCAGCGGACGGTCCACCGTGGGCAACGTACATGCTTCGGGAGCCTGCTCGAAGAGTTCCAGAAAATCGGTCATGCGCCAACGGTAAACCCGTACCCAAGTAGGGAATGCAACCCCTGCCGACCAAGGCGGCTCGGCCGGGATGAAGGTTCTCGATAGGAGTTGCAAAGTCCACGCGCTCTTTCGAGCAAGTTGCGAATTTGAACTTTGACGGGGCGCACCGGCGCTCGGATCGGACACGAATCATGGGAAGTGTCGGAGCGAGAGTTGTAGTTCCAGGTGAAGATGGCGTTGCCCAAGGGTCGACGGAACCCGGCTCAGAGTGGCGCTTGGGCGCGCACGGTAGGCTGTTGGCGATGGTCTCTTCGGCCCAGACTCCGCGCTCCGTGACGCTGAATGAGCAGTTGTTGATAATGAGGCTCATTACCAGCGTCGGTTTGGCGTTGCTGCTGATGCTGGGTCTGGCAGCGACTGGCCACACGGAGGCGGACGGTTCGACTCCTGTCCCGCTGGTGATATCTGGGTTGATGGACCCGCACGTCGAGCCCGTGGCAGATGCCCCGGCCGAGCATGAAGCAGTCGCTGGTGGCGTCGCTTCTGGGCCGAACGCGTTAGTGGGCGCTGCGCTGTGCATGCTGGGCGTGTTGTGCGGGTTGACGTTCATGGTGGTGCTGCGGGGATTGTGGCGTCGGCGGATGCCTCCGGTTCTCGGTGACCGACCACGAATGCCTTCGCTGCTTCCGGCGCCGGCCGCTCGTGCTCACCCGATTGTCTTCTCGTTGACGCAGTTGGGTCTTTCCCGAACCTGACATTTGGCACGCCGCCCTTTCGGGTGGCGCTTCGTCCCGGGTTGCGTGCCCGGGTTCTGTCCTGTGCCGTGTCTTGGTTTGGAGTACCCGATGAAAACCCCTGTGAAGGCGACACTCGTCACCATCGCCGTTGTGGTGGTGCTGGTGGGCGCCGCGTTGATCTACGTCCTTGTCAATCAGAGCCAGACCGCTCCACCATCTGGGGGCGGTGACGCATCCCCGCAGGTGGTGCGGGAGAGCTCGCATGTCCTCGACGACGGCGGGGAGGGCGCAGTCACCCTGGTGGAGTTCCTCGACTTCGAGTGTGAGGCGTGTGGTGCGTTCTTCCCGATCGTGGAGGATCTGCGGGAGCAGTTCGCGGGGGAGATCACGTATGTAGTCCGTTACTTCCCGCTGCCGGGCCATTTCAACTCGAAGAACGCGGCGGTCGCGGCGGAGGCGGCCGCGCAGCAGGACCGGTTCGAGGACATGTATGTCCGGCTGTTCGAGACGCAGGCGGAGTGGGGTGAGGCGCAGGAGTCTCGCGCCGACCTGTTCCGTGGCTTCGCGGAGGAGATCGGTCTGGACATGGCCGCCTATGACGCCGCCGTGGCGGACCCGGCCACGACGGAGCGGGTGGAGCTGGACTTCGAGGAGGGCCAGGCGCTTGGCGTGAGCAGCACCCCGACGTTCTTCCTCGACGGGAAGCCGCTCAAGCTGCAGACGTGGGACGACCTCGAGAACGCCATCCAGTCCGCGGTGAACGGTGGCCAGTGATGAGGGCGGGTTTGACGCATCGGCGGGCGATCATCGTCGGCGCCGGGCAGTCCGGGCTCGCGGTTGCCGCGGCTCTGAGCGCGGAAGGGCTGCGGCCGCAGCACGAGTTCGTCGTGATCGACGCCGCCAGCACGGGGCAGCGTTCCTGGTCCTCACGGTGGCATTCGATGGAGCTTCTCAGCGACGCCCGGCACAGTGCGCTGTCTCCGCGGCGGCTGCTGGGTGACCAGCGTCGGCACCCACGGACGGACGAGATGGCCGACTACCTCACCTTCGTGGAAGCCGGGCTGGGCGTGGAGACGGTCTGGGGCATCCGGGCGACCGGGGTGGAGCACCGCGGGAACGGCTCGACTCTGCTGCTGTCGACGACGGCAGGGGAGGTGCAGACCCGCAACGTGATCTGCGCGACTGGCGCATCCGCGCACCCGCGGATTCCGGAGTGGGCTTCTCTGCTGACGGTGCCCGGGCTGGTGCTGCACAGCAGCGAGTACCTGTACCCGAAGCAGATCCCCGTCGGCGACGTGCTCATCGTGGGAGGCGGGAACAGCGGTGTGCAGCTGGCCCGCGAACTGTCCGCGTCGCACACCGCGACGCTGTCCGTGCGAACCCGGCGGCAGCATCGCCCCGCGATGAGCTATCCCGTCGCGGCGGGGGAGAGGGTGCCGCTGTTCTCGCGGGAGCGTCGCCCCGAGCCGGTCTTCGGCGACAGCTATGAGCAGCTGCGCCGCGCAGGGGTCACGATCGCAGCTGCGGTGGAGAACGCTACCGGCGACGTGGTGACCTTCGCTGACGGCACGCAGGCATCCCCCCGGTCGGTGATCCTCGCCACCGGCTACACCCCTGGCGACGATTGGCTCCCGGAACCAGCCCGTGTCGACCGGGCGCGGCGCACCCTGACCGGGCTGCCCGGGCTGTTCGTGGCGGGGATGCCGCAGTACGGCGGCCGCGGCTCCGACACCCTCGCCGGGGTGTGGAAAGACGCGACGACGATCGCCCAGCACATCATCAACCAGCCCTGAAAGGACCACCGCCTTGACCACGGTCACCGACCACGAACACCCGCACCGATCCGGCTCACGGAGACGCGTCCTCCTCCTGCCCGCCCTGACGGCGCTGCTGCTGGCCGCCGGGCTCCTGTTCGCCACCGCGGCGCCCGCAGCCGCGCACGATGAGATCGTCTCCTCCTCCCCGGATTCCGGATCCACGGTCAGCGTGGTCCCGGAGGAGATCTCGCTGACGTTCAGCGGCGAGATCCTCACCGATTTCAGCGCCGTGATCTTCGAGGTGGTCGCCCCGGACGGGCAGAATATCGCATCGGGGGATCCGGTCATCGACGGGACCACGGTCACCCAGACGGTGACGCCCGGTCAGGCGGGCGTGTACACGGTGCGGTGGCGGGTCGTGTCCAGCGACGGGCACCCGATCAGCAACGAGTACCAGTACACCGTCGAAGCGATCACCGTCCCCACCAGCATCCCCACCCCCGAAGCGACCGAGGAGCAGACACCCGACCCGTCTCCGACGTCCACCGACACCACCGGGAACCCCGGTCACGGTGAGCCCTCCGGGGGTGGGGAGCTTCTGCCGGTCTTGGCCGTCGCCAGCGGCGTGATCGTGCTGGGCGGCGCGCTGGTGGTCGTGCTCATGGTGGCCAGAGAGCGTCGTCGCCGCGACCGAGCAGCCGCAGCCGCGGCCGCCGCGGATGGTGGACCCGCCGACGACCAGCAACAGAAGGAGAACCCCTCATGAAATGTCCGGTCGACGGGACCGCCCTGCTGATCACGGAACGCTCCGGGGTAGAGATCGACTACTGCCCGCAGTGCCGGGGCGTCTGGCTGGACCGCGGCGAGCTCGACAAGATCATCGACCGTGCCGCCGACCTCGCCGGCGGCGGCCGGCAAACCCGCACCGCCCCCTATCCGCGGGAGGGCGACCACCGTTCTGACCGCGACAGGGATCATCACGGTCGCTCCGGGCGTCGGCGGAAGGAAGGGTTCCTCGGTGACCTCTTCGACTTCTGACACCAAAGGTCTCTTCCTGATAGCCGGTCTGATGGCCGGGGTATCAGCGACCGCCGCGAACGCACGAGGAGCCGCTGATGGTTCGTGAGCAGACCCGGCGGTTCGCGGTCGCGTGCCTGGCCGCCGCTGTGGTGGTCCTGGTCGACCAGGCGACGAAGGCGGCCGCACTGGGAGGGTTGAGTCAGGAGGAGCGGATCCCGCTGCTGGGGGATCTGCTCGGGCTGCAGCTCGCGTTCAACCCCGGCGCGATCCTCTCTCTCGGAGCCGGGGTCACCGGGCTGCTCACTCTCCTCGGGGTCGGTGCCGTGGTGCTGCTGGTTGTGGCCGCCGCGCGGGCGCGGACCGGATGGTGGGCGTTGGGGATCGGGCTGATCCTGGGGGGGGCGATCGGGAACCTGATCGACCGGCTGTTCTCCCCCCCCGGGTTCGGGGTCGGGCACGTCACCGACTTCCTCGCCTACGGGAACCTGTTCATCGGCAACCTCGCTGACGTCGCCCTCGGCGCCGGCGTCATCGTCCTCGGTCTAAGCCTGTGGGTCCGTCACCGCCGCGCCCGCGCGAGCGCGGCAACCGGTGCGTCGCCTGCGACGGGCTCCGTAGGGAGCGGGTCATGATGGCGAAGCAGCGGACTCCGTCCGTGTACCAGCGCAATGCGTTTGCGCCGGGGCTGCTCGCGGCGGCGGTGTTGTTCCTCGCGCCGGTGCTGATGGGTGGGGACTGGTTCACGGTGGTGCTGTTTGTCGCGGCGATCTTCGCGGTCATCGTGGGGTGGTTCGCGATCCAGGCGCGGCAGTGGTGGTGGCTGCCGGTGTTTGCGGTGATCGTGGTGATCTGGAACCCGGTGTTCCCGTTCCCGTTTTCCGGCCCGGTGTGGACTGCGGCGCAGCCGGTCGCGGCGGTCGTGTTCCTGGTCGCCGGCGCCCTGATCAAGGTCAAGCGCGCATGATCCGGCGCCGCGTCCTTGTCGCTGTGACGCTGGTCGCGGCGCTGCTGCTGGCCGGGTGCACGTCCAGCGATTCGCTTGCGCAGCAGTACCGGGACGGGAACGAGAAGGGCTACATCGCTGGCGACTTCCAGGTCGTCGAGATTCCGGATCCCGACCGCGGGGAGCCGGTGGTGTTCGAGGGGGTCACCGAGACCGGCGAGACGGTGTCCAGTGACGATTACCGCGGCGGGGTGCTGGTGGTGAACTTCTGGTACGCCGCGTGCGGGCCGTGCATCGTCGAAGCGCCCCTGCTCGAGGAGGTCTGGCAGGAGTACCAGGATCAGGGCGTCGCTTTCCTCGGGGTGAACACCTACGACCAGCCCGCCACCGCACTGTCGTTCGCGAGAGACAACAACGTCACCTACCCGAGCGTGATCGACGTGAACGACGGACGGGTCAAGCTCGCGTTCGCGCAGGTCACCCCGATCCAGGCCACCCCCACCACTCTGGTCATCGACCGGGAGGGGCGGGTCGCGGCGCGGATCATCGGGCAGCTGGCCAGCGCGTCGATTCTGTCCACCCTGGTCGCCGATACCCTCGCCGAGGACAGCTCGTGAACCCGGGCCAGGTGATCGTCGACGGTGCCCTGTGGGTCGCGATCCCGGTCGCGATTCTCGCCGGGCTGGTCTCGTTCGTGTCCCCGTGCGTGCTGCCGTTGGTGCCCGGCTACCTCGGCTACCTCGGCAGCACCACCACGACGACCGCGGCCCCCACGGTGGACGGGGGGCGCACGGTGACGGCGGAGCGCGCTCGGCTGCTGCTGGGCGTGACATTGTTCATCGCCGGGTTCACGGTGGTGTTCGTCGCCGTCACGATCCTCGGCGGCACCTTCGGGTACCTGCTGCTGCAATACGCCAATGTGCTCACTCGCGTCTTCGGGGTCGTCATCATTGCCCTGGGCCTGGTGTTCCTCGGGTTCTTCGGCATCGCGCAGCGCACTCTCCGCCCCCGCGCCCAGGGCAGGGCAGGGCTGATCGGGGCGCCGCTTCTCGGGTTCGCGCTCGGCGTCGGCTGGACCCCCTGCATCGGCCCGACGCTCGCAGCGATCATCTCGATGTCGTGGAACCTCGGCGACCCCGCCCGCGCGGGCCTGCTCGGGCTGGCGTACTCGCTGGGTCTGGGCATCCCGTTCCTGATCCTCGCGGCCGGGTGGGGGTGGGCGTCCCGGTCGGTGACGTTCCTGCGCCGCCACATCCGCGCCCTGAACATCATCGGCGGGGCCATGCTCATCGCCCTGGGCCTGCTGATGGTGACCGGGCTGTGGACGGCGCTGATGTCGCAGCTGCAACAGGTGGTGATCAATGTCCCCCTCCCGCTCTGACATCGGCACCGACATCACGGCCGACCCGCTGCGCCCCGGCGACCACGCGGACACCGATGTCGACACCGCGACGGAGATCACCCAGCCGGCGCTGGGCGTCACGGGGTGGTTGCGGTGGGCGTGGCGGCAGCTGACCAGCATGCGCACCGCGCTGGTGCTGCTGCTGTTTCTCGCGATCGCCGCGGTGCCGGGGTCTCTGTTTCCGCAGCGCAGCGCCGACCCCAACGGCGTCATCCAGTGGGAGCGGGACAACCCCGATGTGTTCCCGCTGGCGGAGGCGGTGGGCCTGTTCGACGTGTATCTGTCGCCGTGGTTCTCCGCGATCTATCTGTTGCTGTTCACCTCTCTGATCGGTTGCGTGATCCCGCGCGCCAAGCACCACTACAAGGCGCTGCGTTCCCGCCCGCCGCGCACCCCGGCGCGGCTGTCGCGCCTCTCGGAGTACCGGGAGCTCACGTTGCCGGCGGGGGAGGGGCGGACCGACGCGGCCGGGCACGCGGTGGATGTCGCGGCGGAGCAGCTGCGGCGTGCCGGGTACCGGGTGGAGCGATTCGACGCCCGCGGAGCCGCGTCGGTGTCGGCCGAACGCGGCTACCTGCGCGAGACCGGCAACCTGATCTTCCACGTTGCCCTCGTCGGCGTGCTGGTCTCCGTGGCGATCGGCGGGTCGTTCGCGTATACCGGGCAGCGGGTGGTGGTGGAGGGCACCACGTTCGTGAACGCGCTCAGCGACTACTCCTCGTTCAACCCCGGCCGGTTCGTCGACGGCACGGGCCTTGCCCCCTACTCGCTCACCCTCGACGACTTCCAGGTTTCCTACCGGCTGCCCGGCACCCCCGGCGCAGGCCAGGCCGGCGACTTCTCCGCCGATGTCACGATCCGCCAGCCCGGGCAGGACGACCGGGCGCAGAGCGTGATCGTGAACTATCCGATCACCGTCGACGGCGACCGCATCTACCTGCTCGGCAACGGCTACGCCCCCACTCTCACGATCCGTGACGCCGCCGGCGAGGTGGTGTACAGCGAGTCGCAGCCGTTCCTGCCGCAGGACTCCAACATGACCTCGCTGGGGATCATCAAGATCCCGGACGGGCTGCCCGAACAGGTCGGGCTGGTCGGGTTCTTCTACCCCACCCAGGGGGTGCTGCCCTCCGGCGCGTTCACCTCCGTCTACCCGGACGTGGTCAACCCGGTGCTGACCCTCAACGTGTTCAGCGGGGATCTCGGCATCGACGACGGCACCCCCAGGTCGGTTTACACGCTCGAGGTCGACGGTCTCACCCAGCACACCGGCGGCGACACCGCCGCCGACTCCCTCGAGCTCACCCCCGGCGCCACCGTCGACCTGCCGAACGGGTGGGGCACCATCACCTGGGAGGAGGTCACGGCGGAGGAACCGGTGAAGCGGTTCGCGTCGCTGCAGATCCAACGCGACCCCAGCAGCGGCTGGGTGCTCGCGTTCTCCGTGCTCGCCACCCTCGGCCTTTTCGCCGGCCTGTTCGTGCCCCGCCGAAGGCTCTGGGTGAAAGCCCGCACCACCCCGGACGGTGTGCACATCGAGTACGCCGGCCTCGCCCGAGGCGAAGACCCCGCGCTGGCGCGCGCCGTCGACGAGTTCGCGACCCGCCACGCGCAGACCCTCGACGTCGCGCCGGCGGAGAAGGACACGCCGTGACGACCGTGTGGATCTCGGACGCCCCGCCGACCCTCGGCGGGTTCCTCACCCCGGCCCCACTTCCGGCTCCGGTGCTACCGCTCCTCGCGGGACTGCTCGCGGTCGCCTACCTGGCCGGCGCGATCCGGATGTGGGTCCGCGGCCGCGGCTGGCCGGTGTGGCGGACGGTCAGCTTCCTGCTCGGCTGCGTCGCCCTCGCCGCGGTCACCGGGCTGGCGGTGGAGAACTACGGGTACGCCCTGTTCTCGGTGTTCATGTTCCAGCAGCTCACCCTGATGATGGCGATCCCGCCGCTGCTGGTCCTCGGCTCTCCCGGCACCCTGCTGCTACGCGCTACCCCGCACCACGGCCCAGGTCTCCTGGTGCTGCGTGCCGCGCATGCCGGGCTGCGCAGTCGCACCGCACGGTGGCTGCTGAGCCCGTGGCTGGCGGTGCCGCTATACCTGGCCGCGTTCTACGGTCTGTACCTGGCGAACTTCGCCGATCCGATCTTGTCCACCGTCACCGGGCATACCCTCCTCGAGGTCGGGTTCCTGGTCGCGGGGATGCTGTTCACCATCCCGATCCTGTCGTCGGACTCGCTGCCGGTGCGGATGAGTCACGGCGGCCGCGCCCTGGACGTGTTCGCCGAGGCCGCCCTGCACGCCTTCTTCGGCGTCTTCCTGATGATGGCCACCACTACCCTCATCGACGGGTTCGCCGGTCCGACGAGCGCGCTGGGCATCGACCCGATCGAAGACCAGCGCCTCGCCGGCGGGCTGGCTTGGTCCTACGGCGAGGCCCCCACCTTGCTGATGCTCATCTACGTCATGCACCGCTGGTTCCGCGACGACACCGCCCAAGCGGTCGCCGCCGACCGTCGCGCCGACGCACACGGCGACCCTGAGCTCGACGCGTACAACGACTACCTCACCCGACTCCACCAGAAAGACACCTGACCGATGCGCACGCCCCTGCCGACACCCGCCCCGGCCGCCGCGCCGGAGCAGGAGACGCCGCGCCGCACCGTTGCGGCATGGTCGCTGCCGGTGTGGGCGGCGGTGCTGGCATCCGCGGCCGCCGGCCTGCTGCTGGATCTCGCCTCCGCACCGGTGGGGTGGTGGCTGTTGACGTTCGTGAGTGTCACGGTGGCCCTGGTGGCCCTGATCGGCCGCAGCATCGGCGGGGCGTTGCTGGTCGGCACTGTGTTCGGCGCCGTGTTCTATACGACCCATCTGGTGTGGGTGGGGGAGTTTCTCGGCCCGGTGCCGTGGCTTGCCCTCGCCGGGCTGGAAGCGGTCCTGTTCGGCGCGGGCGCGGTGCCAATCGCGCTCGCCTACCGGTGGACCGCCCGCTATCCGGCCCGCGGCCTCGTGCAGCTGCTCGCGGTGCCTCCGCTGATCGCGGTTCTGTGGACGGCCCGTGAGGTGGTGATGGGTGCGTGGCCGTACTCCGGGTTCCCGTGGGCGCGCCTTGGAATGACCCAGATGGGCGGGCCGCTCGCGGAGGTCGCGTCGTGGACGAGCGTGACCGGCCTGTCCCTGCTGATTGTCGTGGTGTGCGCCTCTGTGGTGCAGTGGATCCGCGCCGGCGGCATCCGCTTCATGCTCGGGCTGCATCCTGCCGTGAGCGTCGCCGCTCTCCTGGTGATAGCGCCGCAGTTCCCCACCGCGCCGGCCGGGGAGTTCCGCGTGGGATGGGTGCAGGGCAACGGCCCCACCGGGTACTTCGACGACAAGGCGCCCGGCGACGTCCTGGCCGCGCAGACCGCCGCCACTGTGCCGCTGTACGGGCAGCCGATGGATCTGCTGGCCTGGCCGGAGGGCGGCGTCGACGCCGACCCGCTCAGTGATCCCGCCGCCGCCGAGGCGTTGGACCGGGTCGTGCGCTCGGCCGGGGCGCCGTTGCTGATGAACGCCGCCACCATCCGCGGCGCCGAGGTGTTCAACACGTCCCTGTTGTGGACCGCGGACCCCACGGGCCGGCAGTGGCACGACAAGGTCAACCCGGTCCCGTTCGGGGAGTACGTGCCGGACCGGTGGTTCTACGAGCTGATCGTCCCCGACCTGGTCGGACTGATCCAACGCGAGTACACCCCGGGCACCAACCCGCCCATCGTGCAGGTCGGGGACGTCGGGGTGGGGTTGGCGATCTGCTTCGACGTGATCTACGACGCCGTGATCTGGGGCGGCGCCCGCGCCGGCGCAGAGGTGTTCGTGTTCCAGACCAACAACGCCGACTTCCGTGGCACCGACGAGAACCTGCAGCAGCTCGCGTTCGCCCGGATGCGCGCCATCGAAACCGGCCGCGCGGTGGTCAACGTCTCCACGGTGGGCACCAGCCAGGTCATCACCCCGGACGGCACCACCGTCGACAGCATCGGTGTCGATACCGCTGACGCGTCGATCACCACTGTCCCGCTGCGCACCGGACTCACCCCGGCGGTGATCCTCGGTCCCTGGCTCACCGCTCTCATCGTCCTCGCTGCCGCCGGCGCTCTCACCGCGGCGGGGTTCTTCCACCGTGCCCGCACGCGTGCGGACGGCGCAGATCGTTCGACTGATCCGGGGAGGCAGTCATGAACACGCCACGGGTGAGGCCTGCCGGAGGTCGACTGGCCTGGTCGCTGCGAACGCTGGCGACGGGCAGCGATCTCACCATTCCCAGTGACCTGACGGCGGAGGAGTGCGGGTGCGCGCCCACGCCCGCGGAGAGCCGCGTATTCCGGGCCGGGGTGAGCCGACGCACTCTGCTGACCGCGGGAACGGTGAGCGCGGCTGCCGTCCTGGTCGCCGGCCCGCTGCTGCCGGGAGCGTTCGCGGCGACCTATCCGTCCTGGGAGGACGTGCAGGCCGCGAAAGCGAACGAGGCCACCAAAGCTGCCGAGGTGCAGCGGATCCAGGGCCTCATCCAAAGTCTGACCGGCGAGGTGGCGCGCACCCGCACCGCCGCCGAGCAGGCCGCTGGTGCGTTCTACACCGCCCAGCAGGAGTACTTCGACGCATCCATCCGCGCCGACACGTTGCAGTCCCAAGCCGACGCGGAGGCGCAGAACGCGACCGATGCGGCGAACAAGGCCGGCCGCATCGCTGCGCAGCTGTACCGCGACGGGGGCGATACCACCTCCCTCGAGCTGTTCTTCGCCGGGTCGGCCGCGACCGCGGACGATCTCCTGTCCCGGTTGGGCGTGATGGACAAGCTGCTGGAACGCAACCAGGCCGTCTACGCTGCGGCGCTCACCGCCCGCGATGCCGCGCAGAGCCTGACCGATCAGGCGGTGGTGGCCTGGGATGAGCGCGACCGGCTGCAGCAGGTCGCCGAGCAGAAGATGCTCGAGTCGCAGCAGGCCGCCGATGCCGCGCAGGCCGCGCTGGACGCGCAGACCCTCCACCTCGGCGAGCTGCAGGCCCAGCTCGCCGCCCTCGAGGACACCACCGCGAAGACCATCGCCGACTATCAGGCCGGGGTGGAGGCTGCCCGCCTCGCCGAGGAGCAGCGGCGAGCGGCGGAGCGCGCCGAAGCGGAACGGCTCGCCGCCTCGGGAGGTGGCGGTGGGGGTGTGGTCAGCTCCGGGTGGGCACGGCCGACCTCCGGGCACCGGACCTCGGGGTTCGGGCCGCGCAGCTCCCAGTGCGGCAACGGGTACTGCTCGACCAGCTACCACTACGGCGTCGACCTCAGCGGCGGGTGCGGCGCGGGGATCTACGCCGCCGCGACCGGCACCGTGGTCCACGCCGGGTACAACGGCGGCTACGGCAACTACATCAAGATCGACCACGGCGGCGGGATCGGCACCGGATACGCCCACATCCGCCCCGGCGGCTTCTACGTCGGATACGGCCAACGCGTGAACGCCGGCGACCTGATCGGCAGCGAAGGCAACACCGGCAACGCGTTCGGTTGCAACCTGCACTTCGAGGCCTACGTGAACGGCTCCCCGGTCAACCCCATCACCTTCCTCGCCGACCGCGGCGTGTCCATCTGACCCGAAACGAAACCAGGACATCATGACTGACCAGACCAGCCCACCCGGCGGCGGCGACCAGCCCCAGACGCCCCCCACGCGCCGCAGCCTCCGCCGCGCCGCAACCCCGCCAGCCACCAGCATCACCACCCGCCCCCCAGGGCGCCCGCCTGCAGAGACGTCCGCCCGTGGTCGGGCGATCGCGCTGCGTCCAGTGCGGTCCCTGGCGGTCCTGACGGTGGTCACCGGCCTGATCGCCACCTTCGCTCTCCCCGCGTATGCCGCCTGGCAGCCGGCGGACCTCGAGATCCCGACACTGCAGCAAGTCGCGTCCGAGGACGCGCAATCCTTGATCGTCGCCTCTGACGCGACTGGGACGCAGCTCACACGGGAGAGTTACTCGGCCACCACCCAGGCGGAGATCGACCAGAAGAAGGCGGCAGAAGCAGCCGCACAACGTGCCCGCGCCTCCGCACAGGTCGCCTCGGTGCCCTTCGACTACAGCATCGTGCCCCAAGGCAGTGGAGCCGTGCGGTGGCCGGTGGGCGGTCCGTTCACCGTGACCGACCGCTTCGGTGCTCGAAGCGGCGCGCATATGGGCACCGACATGGTCGCTGCCGGCGGAACCCCCGTCTACGCGTCCGTCGACGGCGTCGTGCGGATCTCGCAGGACAGCTACGGCGGCTACGGGGTGACCGTCGTGGTGGAGTCCGTGCTGAACGGGCAACAGGTGAGCACGGTGTACCCGCACATGCAGACCGGAAGCCGGCAGGTCGCCGCCGGGCAGACCGTCACGGCCGGGCAGCTGGTCGGACTCGTCGGCAGCACGGGACGCTCCACCGCGAACCATCTGCACTTCGAGGTCTACCTCGACGGAACCGCCGTGGACTCGCTGGCCTGGCTGGAAGCGAACGCGGGCTGACCCATGTGCCGCACCGATCTACCGCGCCACCCCGCTCGCGGGCAACCCCTGACCGCAACGACGAAGAGGACGACCCTGCCATGACCGGAACCGACGCGCTCTCCCTCGACGGCATCTCACTGCTGCTGGTGTGGACGGCGATCGCCACCTACCTGCTCGCGTTCATCGCGTACACCATCGACCTGGCCGGGCGCTCCGTTCCCGCCAGCGTCCCGCAGCGGGAGCCGGCCCTGGCCGGTGCTACCGCACGGGCTGGCCAGCAGACGGAGAACGCCCAGAGTGGGTCGGTGGACAGTGTTCGCACGCCGCCCGCGCAGCGTCAACGGCTGCTGTGGGCGCGGATCGGGACGTCGCTGACGGTCCTCGCGTTCCTGTTCCACCTGGCCGGCACCATCCTGCGCGGGATCGCCGCGGAGCGGGTGCCGTGGGCGAACATGTACGAGTTCGCGTTGACCGGCACGGTCCTGATCGTCGCCGTCTACCTGCTGGTGCTGCGCCGCTACGACCTCCGCTTCCTCGGTGCGTTCCTGATCGGCATGGTGGTGCTGCTGCTGGGCGGCGCGACGATCTCGTTCTACGTCGAGGTCGTTCCGCTGATGGATCCGCTCAAGAGCGTGTGGCTGGTCATCCACGTCTTCGTCGCCTCCCTGGCCACCGCCCTGTTCGCGATCGCCTGCGGCATCTCCATCACCCAACTTCTGCAGACCCGCCGGGAGCGCCGCGCCCGAGCATCTTCGGACACTGCCCGCGCAGCCGGTCCCGGGTTCCTGCGCACTCTGCCCACCGCCGACGTGCTCGAGTCCCTCGCGTACCGGTTCGCGATCGTGGGGTTCGTGTTCTGGACGTTCACCCTGATCGCCGGTGCGATCTGGGCCAACGACTCCTGGGGTCGCTACTGGGGCTTCGATGTCAAGGAGGTGTGGACGTTCGTGATCTGGGTGCTCTACGCCGGCTACATCCACGCGCGCGCGACCCGGGGCTGGCGCGGTACCCGCTCCGCCTGGCTGTCCATCATCGGGTTCGTCGCGGTGCTGTTCAACTTCACGATCGTGAACATGTTCTTCCAGGGCCTGCACTCCTACTCGGGGCTCACCTGACCCCGCACCCCTGCTCCGACCGCTTGCCCGAGCCGAAAGCACGCACATGACCCCGATACCCTCGATTCCCGTTACCACGCGTGCGGATACCACTGAACGCGGACAGCGGTCACTCCGACCGCGACAGGAATGACTCCTCGCGTCTTGCGGGTCGCAGGGTCTGCGATCCTCGGCGGGGTCGCACTCATCGCCTTGGTCGGCGCGTTGTGGTTTGGTGGGGGTGCTGCGCAGCTCCCGCTCGGCGACGCCGGCCCTGTTGTGCGCTGGGGGCTTCCGGTCGCGAAACTGGTCGTGAATCTCGCCGCCGCGGGCATGGTCGGTGTGCTCGTGACCGCGTTGTTCACGCTGCGGTCCGGTGAGCGCGAGTTCGACGTCGCCCTCGATACCGCGTCGATCTCTGCCGCCGTGTTCACCGTGGCCGCGGGCGCGACCGGGTTCCTCACGTTTCTCAGCGTGTTCAACCCGGCCATCGACGCAGGCCCCCAGTTCGGTGTCCAGCTCGGCCGGTTCCTCGTCGAGCTCGAGGTCGGCAGGACATGGCTGATCACGATGGTCGCCGGCGCCGCCCTCACCGTCCTGACCTTCGCCGTGCGGTCTTGGGTCGGGACAGTTCTGGTCGCCCTGGTGGCGGTGGCATCGCTCGTGCCGATGGGCACGCAGGGGCACTCCGGCGACGACGCCTTCCACCACGAGGCGATGATGGCGCTCATCCTGCACATCATCGGCGCCGCGGTGTGGCTCGGCGGGCTCCTGCTGCTCATCGCCGTCCGTCCAGTCCTCGACCGTCGCCGCATCCCCGATGTCGTCGCCCGCTACTCGAGCATCGCTCTAGCCGCGTTCGTGCTCGTCGCCGTGTCCGGCACGGTGTGCGCGGCGATCGGCCTGCAGGAGTGGTCCGATCTGCTCTCGCCCTATGGCGCGATTCTGGGCATCAAGGTCGTCGCTCTCGTCGGTCTCGGCCTCTTCGGGGCGTGGTACCGCACCCGCCTGATCGGCAGGATGCGCAGCTCCGACGCGGCATCCCGCCCTTTCTGGATGCTCATCGCGTTCGAGCTGGCACTGATGGGAGTGGCCAGCGGCGCCGCCGCAGCGCTGGCCCGCACCCCGCCACCGAACCCGGCCCCGCTTCCCGAGATCCCCTCGCCGGCAGAACGCCTCACCGGCGCCCCGCTGCCCCCGGAGCTCACGATCGAACGGTGGGTCACCGCGTGGAACGTGGACATGTTGTGGGCGGTGCTCGCCGGGCTCGCGATCTTCTTCTACCTCGCCGGAGTGTGGCGGCTGCGCCGCCGCGGCGACGCGTGGCCGGTGTCTCGCACGATCATGTGGGTCGCCGGCATGGTGCTGCTGGTCTGGGTCACCGGCGGTGTCGTCAACGTCTACCAGGACTACCTGTTCAGCATGCACATGGTGGGCCACATGCTGCTCACGATGGCGATCCCGGTGCTGCTGGTCGCCGGCGCCCCGGTGACGCTCGCCGCCCGGGCGATCCGCAAACGCGACGACGGCACCCGCGGCGGCCGCGAGTGGATCCTGTGGGCGGTGCATTCGCCCGTCGCCCGCATCCTGACGAACCCGTTCGTCGCGGCCGCCCTGTTCATCGGGTCGCTGTGGGTGTTCTACTACACCGACCTGTTCCGCTGGTCGCTGTACGACCACCTCGGCCACCAGTGGATGATCGCGCACTTCCTCATCACCGGCTACCTGTTCGCGCTCTCCCTGATCGGCATCGACCCGGTGCCGTGGCGGCTTCCCTACCCCGGCCGGCTGCTGCTGCTCATCGGCGTGATGGCGATGCACGCGTTCTTCGGCATCGCCATCATGATGCAGTCGGGGCTGATGGTCGCCGACTGGTTCGGGTCGATGGGCCGGACCTGGGGTGCCACACCGCTCGAGGATCAGTACACCGGCGGCGGTATCGCGTGATCGATCGGCGAGATCCCCACCCTGATCCTCGCGATCACGGTCGCGATCCAGTGGAGCCGCAGCGACGCCCGCGAGACCAAGCGCCGAGACCGGCACGCCGACCGGACCGGCGAAGCCGAGCTCGAGGCCTACAACGCACGCCTCACCGAGCTCGCCGACCGAGACGCTCGCAGCCGCAGATAGGGCGCACTACATGACGACGAAAGAGGAGCTCGCCAACCGCTACGGTCGGGGACCGCGGCCCATCCGCCGCCGCGTGTTCTGGGTCACCGTCGCGACGGTGGCAATCCTGTCTGTCGCCGGGCTTTCGTGGCTGTCTGTCTCGAACTCGCTCGACGACGTCGGATTCGACGAGACCGGGTACGAGCTGGTCGATGCGCGCACCGTGACCGTGTCCTTCCAAGCCACCCCGCCCGCTGGGACGTCGTTCGCGTGCGCGGTGCAGGCATTGGATGAGGACTTCGGCATCGTCGGTTGGCGGGTCATCGAGTACCCCGCGTCCGAGGAGATCACACGAGCACTCGTGGAGACCATCCCGACCGTCGCGCAGGCAACGACCGGCACAGTGCAATCCTGCTGGGCCACATAGCCGCGCAAGGGGACGTCGCCGCCTGCGTCCCGCGGCGTCGCTAGGCGGCGGGCCTGTCTTCGTGGTCGATGCCGTGATGCTCTTTGCCGCGCTCGAAGTTGAGCAGGCGGAGTGCGTTCACCACGACGATCAGGGTGGAGCCTTCGTGGATGAGTACGACCGCGCCGATGTTCAGGCCGAGGAAGGTGGCGAGGATCAGGAACGCGACGATCGCGAGGCTGGCGATGAGGTTCTGCCGGATGATGCGGCTGGTCGCGCGGCTGAGCCGCACCGCGAACGGGACGCGGCCGAGGTCGTCGCTCATCAGCGCGATGTCGCAGGTCTCCAACGCGACGGTGGAGCCGGCGGCGCCCATCGCGATGCCGACGTCGGCGCGTGCCATCGCGGGGGCGTCGTTGACGCCGTCGCCGACCATCGCGATCGGTCGGTGGGTTTCGGCGAGGCGGGTGATCTGAGCGACTTTGTCCTCGGGGAGCAGTTCGCCGATCGCGGTGTCGACGCCGACTTCCCGGCCGACCGCGTCGGCGACGCGCTGGTTGTCGCCGGAGATCATCACGAGCTGCCCCACGTTCGCGCCCCGGAGCGCGCTGAGCACCTGCGCGGATTCCGCGCGGGACGCATCCATCACCCCGACGATGCCGAGGAATCGGGCGCCGCGGCGGACGATCATCAGCGTCTGCCCGGAGTCCCGCGCCTGCGTGTACGCGTCGGCGAGCGTCCCGGTCAGCGCGAGCTGCTGCTCGTCGAACATGCGCAGGTTGCCGACGTCGACCCGCTCGCCGTCGATGGTCGCCGTGACGCCACGCCCGACCACCGCGTTCAGGTCTGTCGCGGTGAGGCGCTCGGTCTGGGGGACACTAGGCTCGAGGTCGCGGACGATCGCCTCGGCCAGCGGGTGATCGCTGAGCGCTTCGACGGCGACCAGAGTGCGGATCAGTTCCGTCTCGGGAACGTCGGTGGCAGGGGTGACGGACGTCACCCGGGGGGCACCCCAGGTCAGGGTACCGGTCTTGTCGAACGCCATCGCCTTGACCCGTCCGAGCGTCTCGAGCGGGGCGCCGCCCTTGACGAGCACGCCGGCACGCGCAGCACGGGCTACACCCGCCAGCACCGCGGCCGGGGTTGCGATCGCGAGAGCGCAGGGGCTGGCGGCAACGAGCACCGTCATGGCGAGGTAGAACGCGTCGGGGAACGGTTGCGCGAACGCGAGCCAGGAGATCAGGAGCGTAACGGCGACCCCGAGGATCACGGCGGGCACGTACCAACGCTGGAACCGGCCGATGAACTGCTGTGTGGGGGAGGCGGCCTGGTCGGCGGAGCGGACGAGCTCGACGACCTTGCTGAGCGTCGAGTCCGCGGAGGTCGCGGTGACCTCGACCTCGAGCACACCGGACCCGTTCACGGTGCCAGCGAACACCCGGTTGGCGGCGGGCAGGGTGTCGACGGTGCGCATCGCCCGCTCCGGGTCGGCCACCGGCTCCTTCTCCACCGGAATCGACTCCCCGGTGACCGCGGACTGATCCACTGCGGACACCCCGGAGATCACGAACCCGTCCGAGGGGATGCGGGAGTTCGGGCGGATGACGACGATGTCCCCGACGACGATCTCCTCCACCGGCACCTCCACCGGCTCGTCCCCGCCGCGGCGCACCAGGGCGCTGCGGGGAGCGAGCTCGGCGAGCGATTCGATGGACTTGCTGGCACGGCTGAGGGCGTATTCCTCGAGCGCGTGGCCGAGGCTGAACAGGAACAGCAGCACCGCCCCTTCCGCCCACCGGCCGATGAGCGCGGCGCCGATAGCGGCGACCAGCATGAGGAAGTCGACCTCGAACTTCCCTCGCATCGTCGAGGCGATCGCGGTGCGGAACGTGAAAAACCCGCCAAAGAAGTAGGTGGCGAGGAAGAACACCAACGGCCACCCGAGCAGCGGCAGCCCCAACGCGAACTCGGCGATCATCCCGCCGGCGTAGGTCACGCCCGCGGCGATCGCGAACCACAACTCCCACCGGGCCGAACCGTGGGAATGGTTGTGCGTCTCCGCAGCGGGCGCGGTAGTCGTCGGGGAGAAAGCAGTCATGCCAGTAGGATACATCACAAGATCATGATATGTTGTAGTTGTGAATGATTATCGTGATCGGAGGGCACAATGGTGAGCATGGTCGGTAGCGAGACGCGTCGGGAATCGGGTTCCCTATCCGTGGCGGATGCCGAGCGGCTCGCCGAGATCATGCAAGCGCTGGCCTCGCCTGTGCGGCTGCGCATCCTGAGCACGCTGCGCGCACGGCCGAGCACGGTCACCGAGCTCGGCGAGCACTTGCAGCTTGGCCAGACGACCGTGTCGAACCATCTTCGGCTGTTGCGGCACCTCAGCCTCGTCACCGGGAGCCGAGACGGCCGGCACATCCATTACTCGCTCTTCGACGATCACGTCTCCGAACTGCTCGAGGAAGCTATCGGTCACCTCGAGCACCTGCCGCGCGGAGGGTGATGTAGGTCAAGGGCATCCGAGCCCCACGCAGGAAGGAGTGTAGGAATTCGTCGCTTCCGCGCGGTGTCGCCATTTCCGAAAGGGAACCTACACGGGATAGCGCCAACGCCGGCCGGACACCCCGCTCACATAGAATGCGGTCGATGCATGCGACGCGACCTCTTCCCGAGCCTGACGTCCCCCCGCTGGGGCGGTCGGCGGCGGAGCAGTTGTCACGGACGCTGCGAGTGGTGGCCGACCCGACTCGCCTGCAGCTGCTCAGCGTGATCCTCGGCTCCACGCAGCGTCGCGCCACGATCGGGCAGCTGGCGGACGTGCTGGGCTTGACGCAACCGACCGTGACGCACCATGTGCGGATCCTCGTCGAGGACGGCGTCTTGGTCCGCGAGCAGCAGGGCAAGTTCGTATGGCTCTCGGTACGAGAAGAGCGTCGCACGGCGATCGAGGACTTGCTGCGATGACGACCCCGACCGGGATCCACAGGGTCGGCCGGCCGCTGGATGCCGAGGAAGCGGGGGAGCGGGCAGCGCAAGCCGCGGTGCTCGGCGACACGCTCAATCTCCGCGTCCTCAGCGCGATCGCCGCAGGAGCCCCCGCTGCCCAGCTGCCCGAGATCCTGCACGTCGCGGCCGAACGCGCCGAGACGGCGATCGAGGCGTTGCGCGCCGCCGGCATCATCCATCACGAGCCCGACACCGGCTGGACACTGACCGCTCGAGCCTGGGTGCGGTTCGGCCGGCTCCTGGCCGCCGCGCCCCCGCAGGGCATCCCGCTCCCGCCGCCGGCGTCGCTGACGGCGCTTCCGGTCGCGGTGGAGAGCGTGGCCCGAGATCTCGCGTATCGGTTCAGCTCCACGTTCAGCGCGGAAACGGTCTCCCGCTACGTGGCGGAGAGCTACCTTCTGCTCAGCCAGCGTGCACAGGTACGCACGCACTTGGCAGCGCTCACCGCACGGTATGCGGCGGAGCGGCTATCCGCACTCGCCTCTGCCAAAGGGCTGGTGCTGCGTGGCACACCGGAAGTGTTGTTCGTGTGCGTGCAGAACGCGGGCCGGTCGCAGCTGGCCGCAGCGTATCTGCGGCATCTGGCCGGCGATGCGGTGCATGTGCGCACGGCGGGGTCGGAGCCGGCGGCGGAGGTTCACCCGCGGATCGCGGAGTCGCTGGCCGAGGTCGGCGTCCCCGCCACGGACGACTACCCCAAGCCGCTCACCGACGAGGTCGTGCAGGCTGCGGACTACGTGGTCACGATGGGCTGCGGCGACGCCTGCCCGGTCTACCCCGGCCGGCGCTACCTGGATTGGGATCTCGACGACCCGCTCACTCTGGACGAGCCGGGCCTACGACGGGTGCGCGACGAGATCCGGGGACGGGTGGAAGGGCTGCTCGTCGACCTCGGGTTCGCCGATCACGACGCGAGTCGGTAACCGAGGCCTCGGACGGTCTCGATCGGAGGATTCGGTGATGCGCCCGCTTCGGAGAGACGCATCCTGATCCGTTTGATCGCGACACGGATGGAGGCGATGGGGTCAGTGGCCGTGCCGGCGTACTCCACGGCGCGTTGCTCGAGCGTGGCGATGTAGGGGTGCGCGCGGGTCAGGGCGAGCAGGATCGAGAACTCCCGCAACGTGACCTCGATCGGCACGTCTCCCCAGTACACCTTGTGCCGGCCGGGGTCGACGGTGAGCTCACCGACGCAGACTGCTTCGATGTCCTCTTGTGCTGTCTGCGGAAGCCGCTTCATCGCGGCGCGCAGACGATCCGGGGTGAGCGGGAGATCAACGCTCGAGCGGATGCCGGCGGCGATCCCGGCTCGCATCGCGTCGGCGGCGTCGCCGGTCCCGAGGCCGAGGATCACATCAGGGCCGCACATGCCGACCGCCAGGTCGAGGATGCTGGACAGCGGCATCGTGTCACAGTCGGAGGAGACGATGAGGACCGCGCCGGGGTCGTGGGCGACCTCGAGCAGGGCGTCCAGGAGATCTCTGTGGGTCACCACCGAGTACCCGAAGTGCCGGTACTCGGCGGCGGTGCCTCGGATGTCGAAATCGGGCGAGAGCAGCACGGCGGTCGTGATGCCGTGCAGCGGTGCGATGCTCATCCGAACCTGCCGCTGATGTAGTCCTCGGTGCGCTGGTCGGCCGGCTGCTCGAACAGCTTGCTGGTGAAGTCGTACTCGACGAGCACCCCGGTGCGATCACCCGTAGTCTCGTCGGCCAGGGCGGTGAAAAACGCGGTGCGGTCGGCCACCCGCGCGGCCTGCTGCATGTTGTGGGTGACGATCACGATCGTGTACTCGCCGCGCAGCTCGTGCATCAGGTCTTCGATCTTGGTGGTCGCGATCGGGTCCAGCGCCGAGCAGGGCTCGTCCATGAGGATCACTTCGGGCTGCACGGCGATGGTGCGGGCTATGCACAGGCGCTGCTGCTGCCCGCCGGAGAGCCCGAACGCGGACTGCTTGAGCTTGTCCTTGACCTCGTCCCACAGCGCCGCCTTACTGAGCGCCTCCTCGACGAGATCATCCATCGAGGAGACCTTCATCCCGGTGACGCGGGGACCGTAGGCGATGTTGTCGTAGATCGACTTGGGGAACGGGTTGGGCTTCTGGAACACCATGCCGATGCGGCGGCGGACCTCGATCGCATCGACGTCCTTGGCGTAAATGTCCTCGTCGTTGAAGGTGATCGAGCCCTCCACGCGGGCACCCTCGACCAGGTCGTTCATCCGGTTCAGGGAGCGCAGCACGGTGGACTTGCCGCACCCGGAAGGGCCGATCAACGCGGTGATCTCCTGTTTGCGGAAGGCCAGGCTGACCCCAGTGACGGCGCGGAACGAGCCGTAGAAGATGTTCACGTCCTGGCAGTCGATGACGGTCGGCGGCTCGTAGAACAACGGATACGAGCGGCCGAGGGCGCCGGTGTCGAAGTGCATGCTGGGGTGCGTGGCGGTGGTGTCGTCGTTCATGTCGGGGCCTTTCGATTACCAGCGCTGCTGATAGCGGTTGCGGATGAAGATGGCCAGGGCGTTCATCGCCAGCAGCACGACCAGGAGCACGATGCTGGTCGCGGCGGCGAGCTCGTGGAACCCGTCCTGCGGGCGCCCTGTCCAGTTGAAGATCTGGATGGGCATGGTCGTGTAACCGCTCATCAGGCCGTTCGGGTCGAACCGGAGGAACACCAGCCCGCCCAACAGCAGAAGCGGCGCGGCTTCCCCGAGCGCACGCGACAGCCCGAGGATCGACCCGGTTGCGATGCCCGGAAGCGCGGCCGGGAGTGTGTTGCGGAACACGGTCTGCAGCGGCGTCGCGCCCAGGGCGAGGGAGCCCTGCCGGATCTCGGCCGGGACGGCCCGGAGCGCCTCGCGGGTGGCGATGATGATCACCGGAAGGATCAGCATGCTCAGCGCCAGCGCCCCGACCCACACCTGGTTCTTGTTGACGATCCCGAACAGGCCCAGGGCGGCGAGGGTGAGCATGCCGTAGATCACCGAGGGGATCGCGGCGAGGTTCTGTACGTTGAGCTCGACCGCCCGGTTGACCCAGTTGTGCTTGTCGGCGAACTCTTCCAGGTGGATCGCGGCGGCGATCCCGAACGGGAGAGTCATCACCGCAGTCGTGCCGATCACCCACAGGGAGCCGAGGATCGCGGGGCGTGCGCCGGCGTCCTCGGGGTTGGAGGAGGGGTACTCGGTGAACAGCCGGGAATCGAGTCGGCCCTGACCGTCGATCCAGATCGTGATGAGCAGGATGGTGAGGAACAGCAGTGCGAACAGCAGGCAGAACCACAGCGCGACGAGGAAGATGATCGCGCGGGGGCTGGTCTCGCCGCCCTTGGCGCGGCCGCGGATCGAGCGCTGCACGACCCCGCCGATTCCCCTGGATGTCGTGGTGGTGGTCATCAGTACGCCTCCCGGAACCGGCGGACGATCGCGATGCTGATGAAGTTCACCAGCAGGGTGATGAAGAACAGCAGCAGCCCGACCGCGAACAGGGTGTTGTATTCGAGGGAGCCGACCTGGGAGTCGCCGAGAGCTGCCTGGGCGATGAACCCGGTCATGGTCTGCCCGGCCTCGAGCGGCCCGGTGACGATGCGGGCCTGCTGGCCGGCGGCGAGGGCGACGATCATCGTCTCGCCCACCGCGCGGGAAATCCCCAGCACGACCGCTGCGATGATCCCGGACAAGGCCGCGGGGAACACGACGCGGAGCGTGGTCTGCATCCGGTTCGCGCCCAGCGCGGCGGAGCCCTGGCGCAGCGCGTTGGGCACGGCCGACATGGCGTCCTCGCTGATGGACGCGATGGTGGGGATGATCATGATGCCCATCACGAACCCGGCGGCGAGGACGCTGAACGAGCCGGTGTCGAGGCCGAGCCATTCGCGGAGCACGGTGGCCTGGATGAACTGGACGGCGAAGTAGCCGTAGACGACGGTGGGAATCCCGGCGAGGAGCTCGAGGATGGGCTTGAGCGTCTTCCGCACCCGGTGGTGGGCGTACTCGGAGAGGAACACCGCGGCGCCGAGCCCGAACGGGACCGCAACAAGCAGCGCGATCGCCGTCGTCCAGGCGGTGGCGGTGACCAGCGGGATGACGCCGAAGGAGGCATCCGCGAAGCGGGGCGCCCACCGGGTGCCGAACAGGAACTCCCAGACGGGAACCTCGGCGAAGAACTCGAGCGACGGGATCAGCAAGGCGAGCACGATCCCGGCGGTGATGACGATCGTGGCGATCGCCGCGAGGCGAAACACGAGCCGGATCGTGACGTCGACAGGGCGCGGCTTGGCTCGCAGAGACGATGGGGGACGTCGCGCGGGCTTCGTGCGCGGCGTGGTGGACAGGGCGGTCACGGCACTCCTCATGTGGCGGGCCGGGGGCGACGACGGGCGTCCCCCCCGGCCTGGGGGCAGGGTCGCTGGTCAGCCGAGGCTGGCGAGCTCGTCCTGCGCGGTCGTGATCTGGTCGTCCGTGAGGGGCACGAACAGGGCCGACTGGGCGATGGTGACGGCGTTCTCGACGTAGTAGTCGACGAACGTCTTCACCGCGGCGCTGTCGGAGTAGGAGGCGTTGTTGACGTAGATGAACAGCGGCCGGCCCAGCGGGGTGTAGGTGCCGTCCTGGACGGTCTCCGTCGACGGGAAGACGCAGCCGTCGCCGCCGTCGACCTCGAGGCCCTTGAGGACGTCGGTGTTCTCCTCGAGGTAGCTGAGGCCGAAGTAGCCCATCGCGCCCTTCTCGCCGGAGACGCCCTGGATGGTGACGTTGTCGTCCTCGGAGGGGCTGTAGTCGGTGCGGCTCGCGCCCTCTTCACCGTTGATCGCGCCGGTGAAATAGTCGAACGTGCCCGAGTCGGTGCCCGCGCCGTACAGGGTGAGCGCGACGTCGGGGAAGGACGGGTCGACCTGGTTCCAGTTGGTGATCTTGCCCTCGGACTCGGGCGCCCAGATCGTGTGCAGCTGCTCGACGGTGATGCAGTCGATCCAGTTGTTGTCCTTGTTCACCACGACGGACAGGCCGTCGTTGGCGATCACGATCTCGGTGAACTCGATCCCGGCTTCCTCACACGCCGCGGCTTCCTCGTCCTTGATCGGGCGGGATGCGTTGGAAAGGTCGGTCTCGCCGGCGCAGAACGTCTTGAAACCGCCGCCGGTGCCGGAGGTCGCGACGGTGACCTGGACGTCAGGCTCCACGCCGGCGAACTCCGTCGCTGCGGCCTCGGTCAGCGGGCCGACCGTCGACGAGCCATCGGAGGCGACGGTGCCGCTCAGAGCGGAGCCGTCCTCCCCATTGCCGCTCGAGCCGCTCGAGGGCTGCTGGCCTCCGCACGCGCTCAGGGCGAGGGCCGCGGCGAGCACGGCGGCCGCGGCGGCGAACTTTGCTGTGGTGATCTTCACGGTGCACTTTCGTTCAGGGCCTCTCGGCCTGTTCGATCTCGCCGCATGGCAAGACGGATAGACGGGCTTCTATCTGTGTTACATAGAAGCGCCTCTATGTGAACGCTGAGTGAACGTGAAGCGGCAACCAGGAGGAGGAACCCCCGGACGCGGGCGTCGCCCCTGGTGACGAGGCGAGCTGTTTGGCGCAGCCGGGGTCAGATGCCGTTGCGGGCGGAGCGGTACTCGATCAGCACGGTGTCGCGCCAGTGGCCGGCTTGCGGGCCGAGCAGGGAGCGGGCGATCCGCTCGCGGTGGCCGACGACGCGGAACCCGGCCCGCTCGTGCAGGCGCAGGCTGGCGGTGTTCTCCGGGAAGATGCTGGACTGGATTATCCAGTAGCCGGCGTCCTCGGCCGCGGCCATGAATGCATCCAGCAGCAGCCGTCCGATGCCTTGGCCGTGGTGGGTGGGGGCGATGTAGACGGAGTGCTCGATCACGCCCCGATAGACCTCGCGGGCCGAGACCGGGGACGCGGCGGCCCAGCCGACCACCGCCCCGGTGTCGTCGACGGCGACCAGCCGGGGCTCAGCGATCTTGCCAGCATCGAACTGTCCCCAGGACGGGGTCGTGGTCTCGAACGTGGCTTCGCCGCCTTCGATGCCGGCGGCGAAGATCTCCTCGACCTGCGGCCAGTCCGCCGCGGTCATCGACCGAACCGTCGTCACGAGCAGCACGAGCTCCCGCTGCTGAGGTCGGCGGAGCAGACGCCGGTGGCCGGCAGAGTCAGCCGGACGTCGGTGGCGGCGGGCATGTCGCCGTCCAGCCACGCGGTGATGGAGCGGACCTGCTCGTAGCCGGTCGCGAGCAGGAACGTCGGCGCGCGGCCGTAGGACTTCATGCCCACGAGGAAGAACCCAGGCTCCGGGTGGCGCAGTTCGGCGAAGCCGTGCGGGGAGACGGTGCCGCAGGAGTGCAGGTTCGGGTCGATCAACGGCGCCAGCCGGCGCGGGGCCTCGACGATCTCGTCTAGCTCGAGGCGGACCTCGCGCAGCATCCCGAGGTCGGAGCGGAACCCCGTCGCGTTCACCACCACATCCGTGTCGAAAGCGGCCGGCTCGCCACGGCACGAGCCGATGAGGCGGACGCCGTCGCCGTGCGGCTGCACGCGGGAGATCTCGAACGAGTCCACGAGATCGACCCGCCCGGACGCCACGAGCTGGTCGACGCGGGAGCCGAGGTGGGCGCGGTCGGCGAGCTCATCATCTGGGGAGGAAGAGACGCGGATCGCGGAGGGGTTGCGGATCAGCCAGGTCACCCGCGTTCCGGGTTCGCTCTTCGCGAGCTCGGCGAGGGCGATCAGTGTGTTCGCGGCCGAGTGCCCGGCGCCGACGACCGTGGTGTGCTTCCCCGCGAACCGTGCCCGGTCGATGCCCATGACGTCGGGGAGGGCGTGCAGCATCAGATCATCGACGGCGGCGGCGCCGATCGGGTCCAGGCCCGACGAGCCCAGCGGGTTCGGCGTCGAGTAGGTGCCGGAGGCGTCGATCACGGCCCGCCCGGTCCGGTCCACAAAGTCACCGTTCACGGTCTGCAGGCGCACCAGGAACGGCGTCTTGTCGCGTCCGGCGGTGCGGGTGCGATCCATGCCCTCTCGGGTCACCGCGACCACGCGGGCGCCGAATCGGATCCGCGAGCCAATCTCCGGCAGCGCCGCGAGCGGCGTGAGGTAGTCGTCGACGAGCTCGTGCCCGGTCGGCGCCCGGCCCTCGTCCGCCGGGCCGCTCCACCCGGCTGCCTCGAGGAGGCGACGGGAGGCGGGGTCGATCAGGTGACGCCACGGCGAGAACAGCCGGGTCTGACCCCAGAGCCGGATCGACGACGCGACCCGGTCCCCGGCCTCGAGGATGGTGAAGTCGATGCCCCGCTCGGCGAGGTTCGCCGCGGCGGCGAGACCGATCGGGCCGGCGCCGATGATCAGCACCGGGAGCGTCGCCAGCCGGTCGCTCGTCGCGGTGCGGGAGGTCAGATCGAGTAGCGTCACGAGGATGCCTCCACGAAGGATATTGATGAACGTCGATGCCCAGTATGAGCACATGTATCGAAACCTGTCAATATCGACTATTGTCGATGCATGGTCACGATGCTCGAGGTCACCGACGTCACCCCCGGTGCGGCGTGTTGCGCGCCGCTGGTGCGCGAGCCGCTCGCGCAGACGGACGCCGAGCAGCTCGCCGTGACTCTCAAGGCCCTCGCGGACCCGGCGCGGTTGCGGCTGCTGTCGATCGTCGCATCCTCCGAGGATCAGGAGGCGTGCGTGTGCGACCTGATCGACCCAATCGGACTCTCCCAGCCGACCGTCTCGCACCACCTCAAAGTGCTCACCGAGGCCGGGTTCTTGTCGAGGTCGAAGCGGGGGACGTGGGCGTACTACAAGCTCATCCCGCAGGCGCTCGAGCAGGTCTCGATCACGCTGGTCCCGCGATAGTCACGCAGCAAGGCCTCAATCCTGGCTCAGGCGAATAGGTTGACGACGGAGTGACCTAACGTCGCTAGCGCCTTCGACAGGTGTCGGAACCGTCAAGTGCCGGTCGTCTATCCGTGGAGACCGCCATATTCACGCGGAACCTACGATCACGCATGCAGCCGCAAAGCGTCGGTCGAACACCGAGAGTACTGGCGCTGATACCGACCTTGGTCGTGCCTGGCGGTCCACTGCGACTGTTGATAGACCCACCGGTCGTCAGCCCCGGTCTTGACGGACCGACACCAAATGTCATCTGCATCAGCGTCGATGATGGCCGCCGACGGCGCTCACACGTCTTGCAGATCAAGGCGAAGCCGGGCGGACTGGTCCGACTGTGTCGGGCAAGAGCCCCGTCCCACGACTGAGCTGGCTTCTCAATGGCTAGACAAGTCGAGGGTGCGGACGGAGCCTACTTGTGGTTCCAGACCTTGATGGAAGAGAGGAGTAGGAGCAGCACGAGCAGCGGGATGAGGATCGCGTCCGGGATCACCCCGAGTAGCAGCCCGCCGACGATGGTTCCGGCGATCGAGCCCGCGGTCATCGCGATCAGGAAGCCCTTGTTCTGCCCGAGCACCTGGAAGCTGTTGTCGCGGCTATAGCGGGCGAACGCGACCAGCATGGTGGGCAGCGAGATCAGCAGTGAGAGGCTGCCGGCGATCTTGATGTCGGCGCCATAGAGCAGCACGATCGTCGGGATGAGCAGCTCCCCGCCGGCGACGCCCATCAACGCGGCGACCACGCCGATGATCACCCCGGCGATGATGCCGAGGATGATCCGCGGCACGACCGGAACGCCCAGGGGTTCCATGGCGAAGAAGTGGGTGACGAAAAGCAGGACCGCGATCAGCACTAGCAGGATCGCGATGACCCGGTAGAGGGTCTTGGAGGCGAGCTTGGTGGCCCAGTGCGCGCCGATCCACGCGCCGATCAGGCTGCCCGCGAGCAGGTTCACGACGACATAGAGATATGGCGAGAGTTCGTCCAGGGGCACGCTGATCAGGCGCGCCGGGATCGCGGTGATCACCACGATCAGGCTCATTGCCTTGTTCATGATGATGGCAGGGAGCGCGGCGAACGCGAACACGCCGATCAGCAGCGGCAGCCGGAACTCCGCGCCGCCGAGTCCGATCATCCCGCCCAGCACACCGATCCCGGCGCCGGAGAGGAACACCACGATGAGCGACCGCTGCCAAGACTTCGTAGTCGGCGGACCGGTCAGATCGGGCGGAAGGGCTGGCGTGCTCACCCGGCAAGTATCCCCGACCAACGTCCCCTTGCGACGGCCGATGACGGACGGCTCCGACGAACAGATCTCGCACTCAATAGGACACAGGCCAAGGCCCCGATAAGTACCCGCTGGCGCGGGCACGGGCACGCACCTCTCTGATAGATGAGAGGCGGTGCCGGATGTCGGTGTCGATGCGGTTGATGAGCGCTGAAGACGGCTACAAGTACCTCCTCCGCACCGTCGCCGCAGCAGATGGCGAACGGCCTCTCTCAACCCCGCTGACCCGGTACTACGCCGAGGCCGGCACGCCGCCAGGCCGCTGGCTCGGCAGCGGCCTACCAGAGCTGGCCGACGGCAAGATCAACGCCGGCTCCCGCGTATCTGAGGCCCAACTCGAGCTGCTGCTGGGGATGGGCCGAGATCCCGGAACGGGCGCGCCGCTCGGCCGGGCGTACGCCGAGTACGCGGCATCCGAGACGAGCCCCGACAACCCGACCGCATCACGGGCCGCCCACGCAGCACCGACTCGCCGTCGTGCCGTCGCCGGCTACGACTTTACGTTCTCGCTGCCAAAGTCGGCATCCGTTCTCTGGGCGGTCGCTGACGCCAATACCCAGGCAACAATCGCCGCCGCGCACCACAAGGCCATCGACGACGTGCTGGCCTTCATGGAGCGCGCGCTTGCCGCGACGCGCGCAGGCGAAGCGGGCCGCGACGGCGCTGTCGCCCAGGTCGAAGTGGCGGGGCTAATCGCCGCCGCGTTCGATCACTTCGACTCGCGCGCGGGCGATCCGCAATTGCACACGCATGTAGTGGTGAGCAACAAGGTACGCACGGAGTTCGACGGCAGGTGGCGGTCCCTCGACGGTCGACCGCTGCACGCGGCGACGGTTGCGCTGTCCGAGTTGCACACCGCGGTGTTCGCCGACCACATGACACGTGCTCTCGGCGTGCAGTGGGAGAAGCGCGAGCGCGAAGCGGATCGCAACCCGGTCTGGGCGATCGCATCCGTCCCTGAGCAGCTGGTCACCGAGTTCTCGTCACGGTCGCGTCATATCGACATCGAGAAGGACCGGCTGATAGATGAGTACATCGCCACGCATGGGACGGCTCCGTCGAAGGTGACGATCATCCGCCTGCGCCAGCAGGCGACGCTTGCGACGCGGCCCGAGAAGCAGCTCCGATCGCTCGCCGATCTCACGCACGAGTGGCGCACTCGCGCCAGTCGGCTGCTCGGCCGCGACGCAACCGCCTGGGCGCGTGACGCGGTGAACCAACGTGAGGCGCCGAAGTTACTGCGCGCAGACGAAGTCGCGCTCGGCATCCTCAACCAAGTCGCGCTGCGCGTCGTCGAAGCAACAGGCGAACGTCGCTCAACGTGGACCCGCTGGAACCTCTACGCAGAAGCCGCGCGGCAGACGATGGGCTGGCGCTTGGCCACAACCGAGGATCGCGAGGCGATCGTCGGCATGATCACGGATGCGGCGGAGCATCGCTCCGCGCAGCTCACGCCCCCCGAACTCGCCGTCTCGCCCGCCGAGTTCCGACGTGCAGATGGGACGAGCGTCTTCCGCCCGCGCAACTCCGAGCGCTACTCCTCGATTGCGCTGCTGGACGCGGAAGAGCGACTGCTCACCGCGTCGCACGCGACCGCAGCGCCGGTGGTCAGCGCAGCAACCCTCGGTTACGCCGAGCGGGCACGCCGCAATCGCGGGATTGAACTCGGAGCGGATCAGCGCGCGGCGCTGCAGTCAATCGCAACCTCCGCGCGTTCCCTCGATGTGCTGATCGGGCCAGCCGGTTCGGGCAAGACGACAGCGATGCACGCGCTGCGGCTGGCGTGGGAGCACGAGCACGGTCGCGGCTCGGTCATCGGGCTCGCACCGTCCGCTGCGGCCGCGCGCGAACTCGCTGACGACCTTGGCATCGCGACGGAGAATACTGCCAAGTGGTTGCACGAGCACGGCCAGGGCCGCGCCACGGTTCGCGCAGGACAGCTCGTCATCATCGACGAGGCATCCCTCGCGGGCACGCTCACGCTCGATCGCATCTGCACGCTGGCCACTCGTGCGCGCGCGAAGGTGCTGCTGGTGGGCGACTGGGCGCAGTTGCAGTCGGTCGACGCCGGCGGTGCATTCCGGATGCTCGTCGAAGCGCGCTCCGATGCGCCCGGACTCGCTGACGTGCACCGCTTCCGGCACGCATGGGAGAAGGAGGCATCCCTTGACCTCCGCAACGGACGACTGCAGGCGCTGGATGCCTACGGCGCGCGCGATCGGATCGTCGGGGGCGACGCCGATGCCATGTCCGACGCGGCGTACAGCGCGTGGCTCCGCGACGTGGCTGCGGGGATGTCGTCGGTGCTCGTCGCTGAAACCGGTGAGGCGGTTGGCGCGCTCAACCGGCGGGCGCGCGCCGAGCTGGTTCTCTCCGGCGAGGTGGATGCCAGTGCTGAGGCCTCGCTGCGGGACGAGGCCGCAGCATCCGTCGGTGATGTCGTCATCACACGCAAGAACGACCGTCGCCTGCGATCGGGCCCTGACTGGGTTCGCAACGGCGCGCGATGGAAGGTCGTCGCGGTTCGTCGCGACGGCTCGCTACGTGTGCGGAACACCGATCGCGCCGGTGCCCGGCCGATCACCCTGCCGGCCGGCTACGTCGCCGAGAATGTCGACCTCGGCTACGCCGTGACCGCCTATCGGGCGCAAGGGATCACGGCCGACACCGCCCACGCCGTCATCGAGCCAGGAACAACGCGCGAGAACCTGTACGTCGCGATGACGCGGGGGAGAGCGTCGAACACCGCGTACGTGGTCGTGTCGCGCCCCGACGACAATCACTCCGCTCGACATCCAGGGGAGCGTCCGAATGCCACGGCCCGCGACATCCTCGCGGGCGTGCTCGGGCACGTCGGCGCCGAGCTGTCGGCGCATGAGACGATCGTCGCCGAGCAGGAGAGCTGGGGATCGATCGCGCAGCTCGCGGCCGAGTACGACACGATCGCGTCGTCCGCCCAGCGGCCACGGTGGACGAACCTCGTGTACGCGTGCGGACTGCCCGCCGAAGTGGCGGATGCAACGATCACGTCGGACGCATTCGGTGTCCTCACCGCGGGTCTCCGGCGCGCCGAAGCGCTCGGATACGACGTCGATTCCCTTCTCGCTCGGCTCGCCGCTTCGCGCGGATTCGAAGACGCGCAGGATGCCGCGGCTGTGCTCCACGAGCGCCTCGAGCGTGTCCTCGCTCAGCCATCGAGCGGCAGCTCGCGGGGGAGTGGACGCCGGATGATCGCCGGTCTCATTCCCGCGGCGATGGGGGAGATGGATGCCGAGATGCGGCGCGCGCTCGATGAACGCGCACTTCTGATCGAGGAGCGCGCGGCGGCGCTCGTCGACTCCGCTCTGGCGTCGGGCGCGATGTGGATCAGTTCGCTCGGGCACATGCCGGCCGACCCGGTGCGCGCGGATGTTTGGCGTCGCCATGCGCACATCGTCGCTGCCTACCGAGACCGGTACGGCGTGTTCGAGGATGACGCACTTGGTGCGCCTGCCGCCTCGCCAAACCAGCGGATGGATGCCGCGACCGCAGCCGTGGCGCGGGATCGCGCGATCAGGCTGTCGCGAGCCGACGCTCCTGCACAGCCGCGACAAGCGCCCAACCGCAGTCGGTCTGTCCACAGCCTGTGACCGACGGTCCTACCCGCTCGCGCGACGCGGGCGTACCCTGAGCGCAACCGCAAGCCCCACGCCTGAAGGAGAGGCATGGTCGATGTTCCAACTGCTGATCGTCTTCGTGAGTCGCATCTACGCCTTCTTCCAGCGGACGATGCCGACGAACATCCTGATCCGCGCCACGCACACCCGCCGCGGACTCAAGTGGGGCGTCCCCGTGATGCTCCTCGCCGTCGTTTACCTCGTGATCGCCGCCGGCCTCGCGCAGCGGGTCGCCGGCGGTGCGCCGGGATGGATCAACCTGCTCGTGTTGGTGTGCCTGTGGAACGCGCTCAAGTTCGTGGTAAACGGGCCGATCACGGTCGGGCGGCTCTTGCGGGTGCGAGCGTTTGAGCGGCGCAATCGCGATGCGGCTACAGACGAATCGATGTCGGTGGGCTAAGGCCACGACGTCCAGCCGCGAGCGGCCGCCTTTCCGTTTGAAAGCTTCGAGCGCCATCCGCTCACCGCGCATCCGTGTGCACCGGTCATGCAAGCGTCGTCGCGGTCGCCGCAATGGCGACTGTCGAGGTCTTCGCTACTGTGCGCTCGAGGACCGGCTAGATCGCGCTGGGACCAGTTCGCCAGCTACATGAACGGCAGCGTCCGCGGGATCCTCGACGACAGATCAAGACCGTTGGAGCACGGCGAGCAGGTCTGACAGCCGAATCGCGCGTTCGCGATCTTTGATCACCCGAGGGACTACTTCCACCCCAGCGCGTAGCGAATGTAGTCGTACGCCACGACGCCCTTCGAGTAGTAGCTCTGCCAGTAGGCGGGTTCGGTTTCCAGCTTTCCGGCGTTGTCTATCAGGTAGGAGCGCAGGTCGCTCGCGAGTTCGATGTGAGACGGCACTTCCAGGAAGTTCAGGAACATCCAACGCCAGTCGTGCTTAGCCTCCAACGCGGCTATCGTGGAGCGGCGGCGGTAGCGGAACTTGGTGATTACCTCGGTCCGGTTCCGCTGGGCGAGCTTGACCACCTGAGATGGCAGTACCGTCTCGTCGATGATGTTGCCGCCGGCGTCCAGATGCCCGGCTTCACGCAGATACTTGAAGACGGGGTACCACCAGTTGCTCGGAATCTTCGAGATGTGCAACTGAAGGATGTCGTCGGCAGGAAGCCCACCAGGAGGGTTTTCGAGAACATCAGCGATGATGTCGCTTCGATTCATGCCAACGATTCCAGTCGCCGCGATCTTCGCACCCACGCCGAAGACAATCGAGATGTCCTCCGCCTTGGCTGAGTCAATGTCGGCGTAGGCGAAGAGCCGGTCCTTCGGATCGTTGGACTTGACGATCTCGTAGACCTGCTCTTTCAGGACACGCAGAGTCCGAGCGGGGAGCGCGTGCTTCCGGGAGCCCAGGGCCTCGAAGACCTCGGTCCAGTCCGGCGTCCTGATGCGAGTGATCGGCAGCAGGTGGCCGCTGATGTTGACGTCAGTCACTTCAACCGTGGCGTCGCCGTCGGCGCGCCACTCGACAAAGATAAGTCGGTCGCGCAACTTGTCAATACTGTGGTTCTCGAGTCCCTGCACGATGGCAGTCAGCATCCGCTGAACGTTAGCGTCATTGAAGCTGTATCCGAGGAACACCACCGGGTGCTCCACGAAGATCGTGATCAGCTTCGCCGCGAGGTAAGCGTTTCGGGCGTCAAATCTTTCGTAATCGGACTGCGTAAGCACCAGCGACATTGGGTCGCGCGTCGAACCGTGGATCGCGTAGGTTTCGGCGATGCCCTGGGTGTCCGAGAACAGCATGCCGTCCTGCCCGACGTATTCGAGGTAAGAAGGGAAGGCCTCAGCCAGGACGCGGTCGTAGTTCGTCGTCACGATGCCGTCGACGGTCGCGGCCTTAAGCAGCTCCCACTCGCCCTCAAGGGTCTGCGGAATCGTCATCGCCGCCACGCGCTCCTCGAGGAGCTTCGCGATCTCGATCTTCAGCGGGCCAGCCTGGTCGACCACCTTCGACTGCCACGTCGTGCGACTGTCCTCGTACTCGGGGGCGCTGAACCAGACACCGTGAAACGCCTCGGCGATCTTGGTTGCTGCCAAGGGCAGGTCGCCGTCCGCCGCCGACAGGTAGAACTCGTAGGGCTGGCCTGTCTTGTCCGCAAACAAGCGCAGCAGCTCGGACCACGAGGGGAGCGCCGCGTACCGGCGTGAGAGTCCAGCTCCGACGAATAGATACGGCGTCGCGAGCGGCGCAAGGTGCGGAATCAAGAAGTCTTTGACTGCACCCATGGTTGAAGAATATTGCCAATGCTCGAGCGCACCTCGACACTCCGTGAGCGAGTCTTCGCCAGTAGACAGTGAGGACGAGGGTGGCAATGGTGGCGAGTCAGATACCGGCGGCTGCGAGCAGGTTGGTCTCTCCGATCGGACGGAAGCACACCACGCTGGCAAGGCGTTGAGCACGGTTCCGACGACGCGAATCGCCATTGAGCGCTCGGCGAAACGCGTGGCGCAACTACCTGGCAAAACCTGCGTATGCTATTCTCACTTGCGGAGGTGAGAGATGGCGGATGCGACGGTCTCGATCATCGCGCTGCTGCGCGAGGCGCGCGGGTGGAATCAGACGGAGTTGGCGAAGGAGGCCCACATGTCGCAGGCCGTCGTTTCGCGCCTGGAGTCCCACAGCCTCGAGCTGACCGACGAGCGCATCGACGCCCTTGCGGACGCGCTCGATTGCCCGCCGGGCCTTCTGCGCGCAGATCCCTCGGTTACCGGCCTGTCGATCAGCTGCCTGCATCACCGTCGTCGGTCAAGCACGATGACCGTGCGCACGATGCGCCGTGTCGAAGCCGTCACCCACCTCACCCGACTGTCGCTGGAGGGCTTGCTCACGGGGCTGGACCCGCAGCCGCAGCGCTCTCTGCAGCGAGACCCGATCGATCTGGACGGCGACGCGGGTGTGGTTGCGAAGCGGTTGCGGGAACGGTGGGGGCTGGGCGATGGTCCGCTGCCCAACTTGGTCGGCGTGGTCGAGTCCGCGGGGATCATCGTGGTTCGACGCCCGCTGTCCACCCCCGGGCAGGATGCAGTGTCGACGTGGCCCGAGGACCGGTCACGGTTCCCGATGATGCTGGTCAGCGAAGGCCTGCCCGCCGACCGGCAGCGTTTCACGATTGCCCACGAGCTCGGTCACCTGCTGATGCACGATGCGCCCGGGCCGCAGCAGGAAGCGCAGGCGAACGCGTTCGCGAGCGAACTGCTCGCCCCCGCCGTCACCATCCGCCCCGACCTGGAGGGGCTGCGCACCGGGGATTTCCGGCGCCTGCTGCAGCTGAAGGAAAAGTGGGGACTGTCGATCTCGGCATTGATCCGCCGCGCCTTCGACCTCGATCAGATCACCGACCGGCAGTATCGCGAGTTCAACATGCGTCTGGGCCAGCTCGGCTGGCGCAAGAGCGAGCCCGGAGACGTCGCAGCCGAGACCCCCACCACGATCTCCCAGATCCTGGACATCCACCAGCACGTCCGCAATCTCTCGATCGCCGATATCGCCGACCTCGCCAGGATGACCGAATCGGCCTTCCGTCACCACTACCTCGGCGAGAACCCGCAACCCGAGGCGCTCGTCCCGCTCACGATGGGAGCACCACTTCATGACTGACCTCGACCTGACTACGCCGACGCCCCGCCGCCATGAGCCCCAGACCCGGGTTCTGGGGGGCATCGACAATGCCATCCTCATCCACGCGCCGCACACCGATGTGCGGCGCGTCGCCGCATTCAGCGGCAGCAGCACCCTCAACACCGTCTACACGATCGGCAAAGGCAACCTCACCGCCGCCGCGGACCGGCTGCTCACCCGACACCGTGAGGTCGCCGGCGACCAGTCCCGCATCCTGTTCGACGCGAACCGCTACGCCGGAAAGAACCGCAAGACCGCCGCCGAACCCCTCAACGCGGACTGGGTGACGTGGCAGCTCGACCACGGCGTACCGATCGCGCTCACCGACAGCGGCTACCTCAGCCTGGAACGCTTCGACGACGTCTACGGCCTGCTCGCCGGCGCAGCACAGCTCGCCGCCCGCGCCCGCGGCCCGGTGATGGCGGTGCTGCCTATCGACTACCTCATCCTGAAGAACCGCGCCGCGGACCTGCTCGCCGCCATCACCACTGCTGGGATTCCTGTCGCCCTCGCTGTCGGTCACACCACCGACCCGTTCGGGTCCGCGGCTGCTGTTGCGGGTCTGCTCACGGTCCTCACCGCGCCGGTCCCGATCGCGCTGCTGCGCTCGGACCTGTCCGCTGTCGGCGCGGTCGCCGGCGGTGCCATCTTCGGCGCGGTCGGAACCGCCAGCTCGCTGCGACACATCTGGACCTCCACCGGGGGCGGCGGAGGTCGCGGCGGCCGCGTCGTGTCCGTATATGTGCCGCGGCTGATGTCCTACCACCACCTCGAGCGGTTGCCGCTGGTGGCCGCGCAGATGCCCGCCGACTACTTCTGGTGCTTCTGCGAGATCTGCCAGGGCGATCCGGTATTCGACCGGGTGGGTGATCACGCCGCGTTCGCGCACAGCATCGGCAGCATCGCAGCCGCAGCTCGCGAAGTGCTCGACGGTCCCCGCGAAGACCGCCTCGTCTCGTTCCGGTCGCGAGCAGTAAGCGCGCAGATGATGCACATGGACATCGCCCTGCAGATGGAGGATGCGCACTGGGACGCGCCCAGCTCGCTCAACGCGTGGGTGAAGGCCGTCGTTCCGCGCTGAACGCGACCGGGAGTGCGTTGGACCGCAGCGCCCAGTCGAAGAGCCGCTCCTCGTACACGCGCCGCCACAGGGGACTCAGCGCGGCGCCGGACATCGGGCCTGGATCGCCAGGGGCATAAACGACGACACCATCGCCGCCACTGACGACCAGGGCGGTTCCCTGGGCATCGAACTCCTCGACCACGAGCGGCGAGCGAGCCGGGAACTGGGCGAACGCGGCAACTGTTCGGCACAGCGAACGCAATGGTTTCAGCGACCTTCGGACCGCGGTCGGACGGCCCACACCGATCATCCCGGCGGCCCGCAACGGGGACTCGACATCCAGGTAGATCAGCCGACTGACCGCGTCCGGTGAGGTCGCCGGTGCGACCGACGCGTGCAGACGGTTCGCGAGCACCCTGCGGTCCCACACCACGACCGGGTGCACATGCGCCCGGCAAAAGGTCGTCAACGGCAGTCCTGCCGCGCCCGGGAACAACTGCGCCGTGATCGCTGCGACTGCGGCTTGCCTGCCGGCCGGTCCCGCCCACGGTGCGTCGAGGTCACGGTGGAGAGGTGCGCTGAGCGACACGTCCAAGCTCATGCGTTCTCCATCCCCTCGACCCTAACCCGCCCTGCGGGGAGCAGTTCTACCGCGTCATCATGCCGGCGCACATACAGGGGATCACCCGCCGCAGCGCCAAGCTCCGACACCACCCACGACGGCGCGATCACCTGCGCCTGCGCGGACATCATCCGGAAAGCCTCATCCTCCGCCCGCGCAGCCCGCAACACCACTCGCCCTTGCGTTCGTTCGAAGCTCACCCGGCCAGGCACCGCGATCCCCGCAGCCGCCAGCAGTGCCCGCGGCACCGAAAACTGACGGCGGCGATCCAATTTCCGTGGCCCATGCACATCGCTCAACACCCCTTCATCTTACTTTTAAGATGCACGTGCGAACAGAGGTCCGCGCGCTGACCGCGCTCCTGGACTCACCTTGTGCTCTCAGAGCGCAAGACCTGTCGCTCGTCGGCAGCGGGTGAACTGCGGCGAGTGATCGAACGCGCGCCGAGGATTCGGTGCCGTTGACTCGAGCAGCTCACGGATCTCGTTGGCGTTGGTGACGACGGTTGCGATGCGCTCGCGCAAGAGTCGGTGGCATCCTGTGCTCGCGGCGCTCGTGACCGGGCCGGGCACTGCACCGACAGGTCGTCCGAGCGTGTGGGCTCGAATCGCGATGTCGAGCGAACCCGAACGCGAGCCAGCTTCAACGACGACGGTCGCCCCGGCGAGGGTGGCCAATAGCCGGTTGCGTTGAATGAAACGCCACTTAGTCGGTGCCGCGCCAGGAGGTAGCTCACTGATTAGGGCGCCGCAGCTCTCAACGATGCGGTCGAACAGACTCGCGTTGCCGGCCGGATACGGACGGTCGAGCCCTCCAGCGAGAACCGCGACGGTGGCTGCCGGGTGTGCGCTTATCGCGGCGCGGTGTGCGGCACCGTCGATGCCGTACGCACCGCCCGAGACGAGGCTCACTCCGCTGCCCGCGAGCTCGCTCGCAAGCTCAGTTGCGACATGCTCGCCGTAGCTGGTCGCGGCGCGCGCACCGACGATCGCGACCCGCCGTGGCGTATGCGCTGCAAGTACACTGCAATTGCCGGCGATCCAGAGAGCGATGGGTTCGTGGATGCCGAGCTCCCTGAGCTCAGTCGGCCACCGCGAATCGCCTGGAGTGAGGATGGTGAAGCCACGTCGCTCCGTGTCGGCGAGCACCCGATCGACGTCGGCATCCCGCAGTCGTGCACGCAATCGGTCTCGCCATAGGGCCCCGTCGGTGTTGTCGATCGCGTCGGGCACCGGCTCTCGCGTCTTGATCAATCGGACTGTTTCGGACGCGCCCAGCGAGCGGAGCAACGTGCCCGTGACCCCGTCTCCTGGTTCTGAGACTGCGGCAAGCACAACACGAGCGATCTGTTCGTCCGTGAGATGTGGAGTCATCGTCGCTCCTTCCTCGTGATGGCGGATGGGGGAGTTTGGCCGGTGATCGGCAGCTCGCACCACACGGGTCGGATCAGAGCGTGAGGCCGCGTCGACGCGGCGCGGTGGCACGCCCGGCGAGTGCGAACCACGGAGTCTGCGGTGATGTTGGGCGGTCCGCGTCCTCCGCCTGCGGTGTGAAGGTGCGCAAGAGGGAGACGTAGCCGAACTGGCGGTTGTACGTCAGCGCGTACACGGCGTTGTCGTCGTGGACGACGCCGTCGGTCGGACTCTGGGGAACCTCGTTGTACACGTAGCCGTTGACGAGGGCGGAGTCTCGGGTCTCATCGCCGAAGTCCCATTGCGACAGGTGACGGATTACCCGCTGGGGACCGCTCCTGTCGATCATGTCGAGCACGCGATCGGCTTCGTCGCCCTGCAGGAAGACAACGCTCATCCAGCGATGTTCGGGGACCGGCGGTGAGACCGGCGACTCCGACGAGATGGACGACGTCGTGGTGGTGGTGGTGCTGCTGTGGTTCATGCTGAGCTCCCTTCTCTAACTGGAGGTGCGCTGCGACTCACCTGCGCGAGTGGGAGAGGGCATTGATTGATCGCGGCCGAGCGAGCCCCACTACCCTCGGGTGAATCCCGGCTGTGTGCATCGACGTCGGTGGCGATCTCGCCCACATCCGCCCGACCGAGACTTTGGAGCGCCCCGAGCACTCGATTGCTGCCGAGCAACGGCAGGGGGCAGGTCTACTGAGCTGCGGCCGCGGCTGCTCCAGAAGCGGCGCTGCGCGCCGCGCTCGTAGACTCGGCGCGGAGGATGGCGACGATGGCGGTGGAGTTCGATTGCCCGGAGTGCGGTCGGCGTGCGCGGATCGTCACCGGCGGATACGTCGAGGCGCACGAGGCTAGTGCTGGCGTCGTGTGCTCGTTCACGCGGACGGCGCGCTCGGGGGAGCGCCCGACGTTTGTGGAGCCGACCCCCGAGACGGTGGCGCGAATAGCAGCGTTGCGGGAGCAGCGGGAGGCGGCCAAGCTCGAGCGGGCCGAGCGCAGACGGCGCGCGCAGGCGAAGGAGCAGGGGTCGACCTCTCCGCGCGGCAAGATGGTCTGCCCGAGGTGCGACGCTTTGGTCGCTCGGTCGCAAGCGTCGCCGACGCGACTCGTAGCGCACAAGCGCCCCTCGGGACATTGGTGCAAGGGCGGCGCCGAGCCGACGGCGAAGCAACGGACGAAGACGCAGAAGCGGCGGAGTGTGCGGACGGTCTCGGGGGGTTTGCCCTCGCTCGGGAAGCGTGGGTAGCGGGGTAGCGGGCCGAAAGCCCCCGCCCCCGAGCGCGAGGGGTTGGGGCGGCATCACTGGATCGTCAGTGGCGGCCGCGGGGGGAGCGGCCATCACTTTGCCACCTCAATCACCCAGGGACGACCCGAGTCGACCGGATACAATCGGAGCATTCGAACCGTCCGGTTCCCTGTCAACACAAGGGAACGCGAGGGTTCTCAAGACATCCGGTGGGATTCGGAAATCGCCCGAACTCTCCAAGGGGTCGCAGGTTCAAATCCTGTCATCCCGACGGTCTGAAGCCCTGATGAGGAATCGTTTCTCGTCGGGGCTTCGTCGTGTCTGGGGTGGGCACTGGGTTGTCCAATCGCTCGATCTGCTCGATCCGTCCGCGGATGGAATGCACCGCTCCGCTTCCGTGTCGTCGGCCACGAAGCGCACCAGAATGCGCTGAATGGGTATCGCGCTTCTGCCTGGAAGGGGAGATTTGGGGCCTCCTCCAATCTGACGTATGGTTTCTGCGGCAACACCCAGTACGCAAATCTCCACGTGATCTACCCGAGAATGTTCTGACATGGACCTAACGAATAGCTTCTGGGGTCGTCAGGGCCGAATAGGACGCGTGACATCCGGTCCTTGGGTCGGCCGCCTTCTGTTCGTCTACCCGGACAGCATGATCGAGTGGTGGACGTTGGTGCTGGACCCACCGCCCGTGGCCGGAATTCCGGGTGATATGTACTTCAAAGGCAACGATGAGGTCGCATCGCTGCTCGATGAGTGGGGTGTCGAGTGGCTGCCCCGCGACTCCGACGAAGTTGAGTTGGAGCGAACTCGGTTCGGTTGGAGGCCTCTCCGCGGCGGGGCGGAATGGCTACCCAGCTGAACGCGGCTCGCTGCGCATGAGTGCGGCTGAATCGGCCTGACTTCCCGGACACCTCGCTCCGGCGTCGGCAAGTGTCGCGAGGATGGTTCGTGTCTGGCGACCGATTCTCTTTAGCCCTCTCTGGGCACCTCGCCAGGGGCCGGCGCGGACCGTTGAACGTGCCTGGAATGGACGAGCGCTCTCGGCCTGCCACCGGTACAGGCGGCGGCGCAGTCGTGATGCCGGAATCCGCTCACCGTTGCCGCGTACCGAGATCGATCTCCCTCCCGGTGGTGATTCACCACAATCGTGAGAATCCACGAGACCCTCGGGCTAGAACGGCTTGCTCGAAACTGCGTCACCTGTCCGGGCATGCGTGGGCCGTCACGGCCGGCAGGTTCGCCGAGTGATTCACCTGCAGCCAACCGCTTCCGACGCTGGTCCAGTCGACAGCGCTCCAATACACCATCCGCTCGGACTGCCCGTCGACGAGAAGGGTGTACTCCTGACCGCTTTGGGCGGAGAGCTGCGCGCTATGGGTCAGCTGCATGCCGGCGACTGGTTCGCCGAGCTCAATCTCCTCTCCACGTGTGAACGTGTGCTTCCCTTCGTACTCGGCGACGATCGTCCAGTCCTTCGCCGCGGTGAGGTCGCGGACGCTGAAACTCAATCTGCTTGCGTCTGTCGGGGCACATATGGCGACTCGGATTGAGCCGCCGCTCGCTTGGCGCAGAGCAGCGACTCCATAACCCGCACCCGTCTCGCACCCTGTCAGGACAAGTGCTCCCGCGGTACAGGCCACCGCCGGGCCCAGGAATCTGCTCAGCATCGGTAGCTGCCGTACTCGACGTTCGCGGCCACCTTGAAGTCGTTGAGACACTGATTTCCTCCATCCAGAGGGTAGTTTGTGAGTGGGGGAGGATGCCGGTGCCACGCCCCAGTCTGTGGTTGATCGCGGTGGTCGCGTTCGTGGTCTTCGCGGCGATCTTCGTGCTCCAAGGAGTTCCCGATCAGTTCCTCGTCCTTCGCAATGCAGCGACCTTCTCCGCCAGCGACCGGGAGTACCTCGTCGGGCAGGTTGCGCTCGTCGCCGTCTTCCAGGCTTTCGTCATCGGTGTTCTGCACTGGCATCTGCACGTTCTCGACCGACGCGTGCGCGGGGATCACGTGACCTTTCTCGTGCTCTTCGTGTGGGGCTCGTTGGTGTGGCCGGTGACGGCGTTCGCTGATGCCTACTGGGACTACGAGTATTGGGGGCAGGGGAGCTGGCGAGCTTCTTTCGATCTCGCGTTCTTTTCGGTGCCGCTGAGTCTCGTGGCGCTCATCGTGATGATCGTACGAGGATCCCTGATTGGAAGAATGGCCCGTGTGTGACTCAAATCCTTTGGAGGATGGGAGTCACGGTCGCCTACGCGCGGACGCCGCCCTGTCTTCCCTCACAGAGGAGCACCAGATGACCACCTACGCCCAGAACCTGAACGAGATCCTCGACCGCGAGGCTCTTCCCGCGGGCGGGGTCGTCTCCGGCGACGTCGACTACGTCGCGCACGGTGTCGCTTTTCGTGGGTACCAGGCCCGTCCCGCCGGGGGCGGCCCCTACCCAGGCATTCTCGTCGTACACGATTGGCTCGGTGTGACCGACTACGTCCGGATGCGCTGCGACATGCTGGCCCGTCTCGGCTACGCGGCGTTCGCCGCGGACGTCTACGGGGCGGACGTCCGCCCCGCACCTCAGGATGCCGCCGCCGTCGCCAGTGGCTTCTACCAGGATCGCGCGCTGTGGCGACAGCGGCTCGCGGCCGCGTTCGAGCGGCTGCTCGCCGAGCCGTCCGTCGACCCCGCGCGCACCGCGGCGATCGGCTACTGCTTCGGCGGAACCTCTGTGATGGAGCTGGCCCGGACAGGCGCCCCCGTCGACGCCGTCGTGAGCTTCCACGGCGGCCTGCTCACCGGTCCGGAGGGGGAGGCGAGGCGAATCGCAGCCAAGGTGCTCGTCCTCCACGGGGCGGCCGACCCCGTCGCCCCGGACGATGCGCTGCTCGCCTTCGAGAACGACCTGCGGACGGCTCCCGAGATCGACTGGCAGGTCGTCACGTACGCCAACGCGATGCACGCCTTCACCCTCCCCGACGCGAACGCACCCGAGCACGGCGCCCTCTTCGACGCCACCGCCGAGCGTCGCAGTTGGACGGCGATGAAGTCCTTCCTGGGCGAGGTCTTCGACTGAGAGGCCCGGGTCGCGTCACTCCCGGGCGTCTTCACGTCGATCGGGCGTGACGGCTGAGGTGACCATGGATCCCGGCGGCATCCGATCCTCGGCGGTCGCGATCGCGTTCATGACGGCGGTCAACGAGGCGGTGAGCACAGACCGGTCCTTGCCGGCGACCCATGCGGTACGTGAGCCGTGGCGGTATTCGATGAGGGTGAGGGCTTCGCTGTCTGCTCCCGCGCCGATGCTGGTCTGGGAGAGGCTCAGGATCTCGATCGCGAACCCGTGTCGTGCAAGCGCCGTGGTGAGTGCGTCGACGGGTCCGTTGCCGCCGTGGGTGGTGGTGTCCTCGATGCCGCCAGCGCGGAGGGTGATGCGGGTGTTCTTGTCGGTCGTCACGACGTCGACGAGTTCGATCGGAGCGTCGACGGGGGTGGTGAGGTAGGTGGCGCAGAAGACATCCCAGAGCTGTTCGGCGGTGACCTCGCCGCCGGTGGAGTCGGTGTGATGCTGCACGTGGCGGGCGAAGTCGATCTGGAGCCGGCGGGGGAGCTCGATGCCGTACTCGGTCTGGAGCAGGTAGGCGATGCCGCCCTTGCCCGACTGGGACTTCACGCGGATGACGGCGTCGTAGCTGCGGCCGATGTCGGCCGGGTCGATGGGCAGGTAGGGAACCCGCCAGGCGATCTCGCTCTCGTCGCGCCCTTCGGCTGCAGCGCGGGCGCGATGCTCGGCGAAGCCCTTCTTGATGGCGTCCTGATGGGTGCCGCTGAACGCGGTGTGCACGAGATCGCCGACGTAGGGGTGTCGGGGGTGCACGTCGATGCGGTTGCAGTACTCGACGGTGCGGCGGATCTCGTCGATGTCGGAGAAGTCGATCATCGGGTCGACGCCCTGCGCGTGCAGATTGAGGGCGAGGGTGGCGAGGTCGACATTCCCCGTGCGCTCGCCGTTGCCGAAGATGCAGCCCTCGACACGCTGGGCGCCGGCGAGGACGGCGAGCTCGGCGCAGGCGATCCCCGTGCCGCGGTCGTTGTGAGGATGGACGGAGAGGATGACGCCGTCGCGGCGGGCGAGGTGGGTGTGCATGTACTCGATCTGGTCGGCGTACACGTTGGGGGTGGCGATCTCGACGGTGGCGGGGAGATTCAGGATGACGGGGCGCTCGGGCCTGGCATCCCACAACTCTGTCATCGCGTCGCAGATCTCGATGACGTAGTCGGGCTCGGTGAGGTTGAACACCTCGGGGCTGAACTCGAACCGCACGTTCGGCAGGTCGCCGGCGAACTGGAGCACGTCCCGTCCGCCGGCGAGGATCAGCTCCCGCAGTTCGTCGCGGTCCTTGCCGAGCACGGTGTCGCGCCAGGTCGGGGCGGTCGCGGTGTACATGTGGAGGACGACGTCGTTGCGGATGCCGCGGATCGATTCCACGGTCCGCTCGATCAGGTCGCGGCGCGCAGGGGTGAACACGACGATCGTGACGTCGTCGGGGGCGATGTCGGTCTCGGCGATGAGGCGGACGAAGTCGTAGTCGGTCTGCGACGCCGAGGGGTAGCCGACCTCGATCTCGGTGTAGCCCATCCGCACCATCAACTCGAAGAACCGGCGTTTGCGGGTGGGGTCCATGGGCTCCGCGAGGGCCTGGTTGCCGTCGCGCAGATCGACGGGGACCCACAACGGCGCCTGGGTGAGCCGTCGGTTCGGCCATTGCCGGTCGGCGCCCAGGGGCACGTCGACGCGGGAGTAGGCGTCGGTGTAGCGGTGCGAGGGCATGCCGGAGGGGCGCTGCCGATTCCAGGAGGGGGCGATCGTGGTGGTCATGACAAGGAGTCCTTCAGGGTCTCGTGGGGAAGACCGGCGCAGTGTTCAGCCCCACGGCGGGGAGCCGGTCCGGCTACGCCCCGCCGTGGCGGCGAAGAAGAAGGAGGTTTGCGGTGAGCACGGGTAGAATCTAGCAGAAGTCCTCAGACAAGTAGAGGAGACGAGATGGCTCAACTCAGACGTGTCCCCTTGGCGGATCAGGCCGCCGACGCGCTGTTCGCGCGCATCCGCGCGGGGGAGTGGGCGCTCGGTGCCAAGCTCCCCGGCGAGACGACGCTGGCGCCGCAGCTCGGAGTCGGACGGTCCACCGTGCGGGAGGCGATTCGCCAGCTCGCCGGCCGCGGCATCCTCGATTCCCGTCAGGGGTCGGGGGTGTATGTGACGGCGTTGGAGGCGCCCGATGACTGGGAGCAGGTGCTGCGCCGCACCGACATCGTCACCGTGCTCGAGGCCCGCACCGCGATCGAGGTCGAGGCGGCGAGCCTGGCAGCGACGCGCCGCACGCCGTCCGATCTGCGCGCGATCCGACGGGCGCTTGACCTGCGCACCGCTCCTGGGCAGAGCGTCGAGGAGCATGTGGATGCCGACATGGCGCTGCACCGCGCGATCGTGGTCGCCGCGCACAACGAGGTGCTGACCGAGCTGTTCGACGGGTTCGTGCCGCGGGTGCGGCGCGCGATGGTCGACATGCTCCGGCTCCGCCCCGTGCCCGACGCGCACGCGGATCACGACGCGCACGTCGTCGTGGTCGACGCGGTCGCCGACCGGATGCCGGATGCCGCGGCCCGCGCCAGCCGCGCCCATCTCGATGCCCTCAAGGCGGGTTTCGCGTGAGTGCGGTGGTCGTCGAGCCCGTCGTGGTGCTTGACGAGGTGACGTTCCGCAGGGCCGGGAGAAGCATCCTGAACCGCGTCTCGCTGAGGATCGCGCCGGGCGAGCACTGGGTGCTGATCGGCCCGAACGGGGCAGGCAAGAGCACGATCCTCGGCCTTCTCGGCGCGCGCGCCTTCCCCACCGCCGGCACCGTCGATGTGCTCGGCCATCGTGTGGGTCGTGTCGAACTGCTCGCATTGCGTCGCCGCATCGGGCACGTCGACCCGCGGCATCCGCTCGACTCGCCGCTCACCATCACCGACGTCGTCCTCACCGGGGTCACCGGCACCACCGAGCTCATGATGCGCTGGCAGCCCACCGCCGCCGAGCGCCGCCGAGCCGCCGAGCTGATCGACCTGCTCGGCCTCGGCGGGAAGGCCGAAGAGCGATGGCCGACCCTCTCCCAGGGCGAGCGGGGGCGGGCGCTCATCGCCCGCGCGCTGATGAGCGAGCCCGCGCTCCTGCTGCTCGACGAGCCGTCGACCGGACTCGATGTCGCCGCCAGGGAGCAGCTGCTGGAGACGGTCGACCGACTCGCCGCGAGCGATCCCGATCTCGCGTCCGTGCTGGTCACTCACCACCTCGAAGAGATCCCCGAAGCCGCCACCCACGCCCTCCTGCTCGCCCGTGGCGCCGTCGTCGCCGCCGGACCCGTGCACGACACGCTCACCACCGACCTCGTGAGTCAGACCTTCGAGCACCCCATCGCCGTCGACCACAGTGACGGGCGATGGCGTGCCCGCAGCCTCCGCACGGTTCGCAGCGACTCGCGACGGCCGGCGACGCGCACGACGCGGGAGCGCCTCACAGAGAGCGGCGACGGATGGATACTCCCTCGTGACCGATGACGACGCGCAGCCGACTGTTCTCGTCAGTGCGATGTGGTGGTCGGAAGACCACGCTGTCGTCGCCGTCGTCTCCGATGCGCTCGCCGGCAGAGTGCTCACGCGGGGTTCGTGGCAGGGGGTCGTCGTGAGGTCGGCGCGCATCGTCGAAGACGACGCGGTCGCGCGGCAGGCTGCGTTCGAAGCCTTCCTCCGCGGCGTCGCGAATGCCCTGACCAGCATCCAGGTGCCAGGGCGCCCGGGAGGCGTGCTCGGCGTCGGAGAACTTCGCCTCCATCTGGCGCTCTCAGGCCCAGAACTCGCGCGGGGAGTGCTCTTCGATCCGGACTCGCTCGCCGTGCTCCTGCCGTTCGGACTGTCGCTCTACGTGGATTGAGGCTTCGTCACGGTGAGGACGAGGCGATCGGTGATGGTGAGTCGGTTGCCGCTCATCGCCCGCTCGCCTTCTCCGGGGAGGAGGCTTCCGCCGCGGCACGGGTGGTTGACCGCTCGTCCGGGAGCGGTGCGGGCGACGGACGGCGGAACCGGCCGGTGGCGACGAGGACGATCACGAGGGCGAGGGGCACGATCCAGCCGCTCCAGCCGAGGACGGTCGCCTGCGTGGTGTCGATGCGCTCACCGGCCATCGCGAACAGGAGGTAGGTGCCGCCGGCGCCGTTGAATGCGGCGTGGGCGAGAGCGGCGGGCCAGACGGAATCGGATCGGAGGCGAAGCCAGCCGAAGATCGCGCCGAAGACGATGCACATCCCGCTCATCGCGGTGAGACCGAGCCAGCCCGGAACGCCCGGGTAGTTGTATCCGAGGAGGATGAGCGGCGCGTGCCACAGTCCCCAGATGACGCCCGAGGTGAGGATCGCGGGGATCGCCCCGAGAGGCATGAGCTTCGGAAGAAGCCATCCGCGCCAGCCGAGCTCTTCGCCGAGCGCCGGGACCAGGTTGATGAACGCTGCCATCGGCAGTGCGAGGAGTTGAAGCAAGACGAGCACGCCGATCGGGAGCGGCAGCTCGTTTCTGCCGAGCGCCTGCAGTTGCGCGGTGATGGTCTGCTGGAATCCGGAGAAGTTCACGACGTCGGCCGGGTACACACCCAGCAGCGCGCCGATCGGGAGAGCGACGAGAACGAGCGCGATGGGGACGAAGATCCCGAGCAGCGAGTACCCGATCAGACGGCCCGCCGGCTTCAGCGGCCACAAACCGAGGGCTCGGGCTTTGCGCGGCGGCCGTTCGACGAAGACCACCACGGTGAGCGCCGCAAGGGTGGGCGTCGCCATCATGGCGACCGCGATGATCGGGAACACCGGGCTTGCGAGTCCGTCGCCGAGCCAGAGCGGAAGCGCCACGAGCCAGGCGAGGGTGAAGGCGATCACGACGAAGATCACGATGGAACGGATGTCGGTTCCGCGGAGCCGGCCCGTTCCGCCCGCGTCGGTCACGAGATCGCTTCGGGAGGTTCGGCCGGTCATGGCGTGGGCTCGGTGAGGATGTGGAGTCCTGCGATGGTCCGGTCGTCGCGGAACGCGATGCGGGCGGTGTAATCGCCGGCTTCCATCGAGAGAGGGGTGTTCGTGATCGTGACGTCGGCGGCTCGCGTCACGACGGGATCGCCGTGGCTTTCGAAGGCGCCCGAGGTGGCCACGATCTGCGCCCAGGCTGCCGCGAGCGCGTCGTCTGACAGGTTCTCGCGCATCGTCGGGTCGAAGCGCGCGGACACGAGCTGCCATCGGCCCGCGACGAGGTCGTCGATGACGGATCGAGCCAGCTCCGCGCCGTCGCTCAAAGGTGTCGTGTTCATGAGTTCTCCCGTCCTGGGGTCGATGGGCTTGCCGAACCGTTGGAACGCCGCCTGCCGGCTCACGCCCAAGGCGCCGCCGATCGCCTGCCAGGTCGCGCCGCGCTCGCGTGCGCGCTGGACGACCGCGACCACGACATCCTCGGCAGCGGCCTGGATGCGAAGCGCGTGGCCGATTTCCCCGACGACGTCGTCGCCGGGCTCCGTCAGCACGCGCACCGCGAGGAGGGCATCGATGCGCTGACGCAGGTCGCGAACCGCATCCGTCAAGTTCTCTTGCATGTGTCAACCGTAGCTTGACATTGTTCGAGAATGCAACACGGCCGAGTCGTTCGCCCGCGGGCGGGGCCTCGGGGTGGACGACGTCCGCGGTCCCGTCTCCGGATTGCGCGGAAATATATAGACCGGTCTATTATCGAGAGGTGACGGCTAAAGGCACCCGCACGAGAGCCCGACTCTCGGAATCCATGCTCGAACTGATCCAGACCCACGGCTACAGCGGCACCGGCGTCAACGCCGTGATCGCACACTCCTCGGCCCCCAAAGGCTCCGTGTACTTTCACTTTCCGGACGGTAAGGAAGGGCTCGGTGCGGCGGCGATCGAACTCGCGGCCGCGCAGTTCGAGACGTTGATCACGGATGCCGCCGCATCCGGGGCCGGAGCTGCCGAGGCCGCCCGCACCGTCATCGCGGGGGTGGCCGATCTCGTCGCAGGCAGCGACTTCCAGCTGGGGTGTCCGGTGTCGGTCGTCACCCTGGAGATGGGAGCGCACAACGAGCGACTGCGCCGCGCCTGTGCCGACGCCTTCGAATCGTGGATCGCGTCGGCGGCGGCGTTCCTGGAGGCCGACGGGCTCTCCCCGACCGAGGCGCGGGGAATGGCCACCGTCGTCGTGTCGATGATCGAGGGGGCCGTGGTCGTCTCGCGCGCCCTGCGCAGCACGGGGCCGCTGGTGGATGCGGCCGACGGCATCGCGGCGTTCATCGCTCAGCGCGTCTCGGCGTCGACCTCGTGAGCGTCCCCGACCACGGTCGACACGCGCTGGTCCTCGGCGCATCCGGGTTCGTCGGCCGCCACCTCCTGCGTGCCCTTGCGGGTGCCGGGGGAGAGGTCACGGCGGCCGTGCGCACGCCCGCGTCGGCAGCTCGCCTGCAGCACTGGCTCCGCGAGCACGGCGTGACACGACCGGTGGCGACCGTCATCGTCGACTTCGCCTCCGCGGAGCTCGTGCCCGGTGACCGGTCGGCTCTCGCCACGGTCACCGAGATCCACAACTGCGCGGGCTCCTACCGATTCGGCATGTCCGCGCAGGAGGCGCGCGAGGCCAACGTCGGCATCGTCGAGAGGCTGATCGACGTCGCCGCGGGGCTTCCTGCGCTGCGCCGCGTCGTCCACGTGTCCGGCTACCGTGTCGGCGGCCAGGATCCCGCGACGGTGCCGTGGTCGGACGACCATCGCGCAGCGGTCTATGCACGCCTCGGCGCCTACGAAGCGTCCAAGGTCGAATCCGACGCGGTCTTCCAGGCGCGCGCGAGCGAGCGTGGGATCCCGTGGACGATCGTCAATCCCGCCAGCGTGATCGGCGACAGCGTCACGGGCGAATCCGACCAGCAGATCGGCCTCGCCGACACGATCCAGCAGCTCTGGCGCGGCAGGATGGCCGCCCTGCCGGGAGGGGACGCGACCTTCCTCCCCGTCGTCACCGTCGACCACCTCGCCGCGTTCATGGAACGCGTGGCCGTCGATCCGGCGGCGGAGAGCCGGGCCTACTGGCTCCTCGACGACGACACCCCGCCGCTCAGAGATCTGCTCTCGACGGTCGGGCGCCACCTGGGCGTGCCGATACCGCGGCTCACGGTCCCGGTCGGTGTCATCCGGCGTCTCCCGGCGCGCGTGACCCGCGTCGACCCCGAGACGTTGTCCTTCATGTCTTCCGACCGCTATCCGACGGGGTCCGCCGACGCGCTCGCCGCCGCCCACGGGATCTCGACGCCCGACGTGCGGCTGTCGCTTCACCGGTGGGCGGATCACCTGGTCGCGCACCGGTTCGGCGACGCGCCCGGCGGCGACCGGCGATTCGTCGACCACGGCGGCATCCGCACGTTCGAGATCGGACGCGCGGGTTCGCGTCGGGTGATCCTGCCGGGCCTGCCCGTGAACGCCGACACCTGGGCGCGGGTCGCCGCAGGCACGGGGGCTCGCGCGGTCGACCTGCCCGGACTGGGCCTGTCCGGCGGTACCGGTCTTCGGGACTGGACCCGGTGGCTGGCGGGTCTGACGAGCGGGGAGCCGCTCGAGCTCATCGGCCACTCTCTGGGCGCCGCCGCCGCGCTCGCGGTCGCCCGGCGATTCCCCGAGCGTCTCCGGTCGCTCACGCTCGTGTCGCCGTTCTTCCTACAGGTCCCGCCACGCGGTGCGGCACGGATCTCGCCGGTCGTGCGCGCGTTCCTGAGGCACGCCGGCGCGGTGCGGCTGTCGCGCCGGCTGACCGGGACCGACGCGGGGGCGGCGGCGCTGGAGTCGAGCGTGAGCGACCTGAGGCGCACCGGCGCGAAGCACGCCGCAGCTCAGCTGTCGCGCGCGGGCTCGGAGAGGTGGCGGGCGCAGCTGCGGGACGCGCTGAGGGGGTTCGACGGGCCCGTGCGTATCGTCGTCGGCAGCGAGGATCCACTGGATGCACGCTTCCGGGACGACCTCGGTCCCCGAGTGGAGATCGTGTCGCTTCCGGGTGCCGGTCACCACCCGCAGCTGACCCATGCGGAGGCCCTCACCGAGGTCCTGTCACGCCCGGTCGCCTGACCTCGGCATCCGCACTCTCGGGATACCGCTACATCCGTTCCAACGGGTTGGCGGCCAGCTTGGCGACGATGCCGCCGTCGAGCAGGCGCCGCGCGGCCGTGTCGGGCTTGCGCGCGGCCTGGTCCGCGACGCACGCGCCGAACTCCGCCGCGAGTCGCCCGCGGGGGTACACCGCGAGCACCTCGCGCACGAACGACTCCGGAAGGGCGTCGGGTCGCGCGCCGGAGATGTCGAGGCCCGTGGCGATCTCGAGGAGGTGGCCCTCGGCATCCATCGCCGGGTCGACCTGCGGCCAGTTGTGCCGCACGATGACCTCGAGCACCCGGGTGCGTCGCTCGGCGGGCCAGCCGGCCCCCGCGGTGAGCGCGACGCCCACGTGTCCGCCGGCGTGCTCGTATGAGACGGTGTGGTTGTCGAACGCGGTCACGGTGCCGATGTCGTGCAGCACCGCCGCGACGTAGAGCAGCTCGTGGTCGACCTCGGCGATGCCGTCGACGCGCGCGAACGCTTCGGCCCAGAGCCACGAGCGCAGCGCGTGGGCCGTGATCGCGGGGGACTGGTACTGGCGGGCGAGCTCGAGCGCTCCTCGCGCGGCGAGGGTGTCGGGTGCGCGGAAGTCGGTGGGGTGCATGCCTCCAGTCTCCGCGCGCCCGATGCGCACCGGCCGCCGCGTGGGCGTCGAGCCTCGTCGCATTCCTGCCAGTTCGGTGCGCGACGCGCGTGCCTCGCTCTCCGTGCCGGCGTCGGAGATATCGTCGACGCCGTGAGCGTGGGAGCGCGAGTCGGATTCATCGGCCTCGGGATCATGGGGGAGCCCATGGCGCTCAACCTGGTGCGCACTGGCGTGGCGCTGACGGTGTGGAACCGGTCGGAGCGCGCCCGAAGGGTGCTGGTGGATGCCGGGGCGACGGCCGCGGCGGAACCGGCGGAGGTGTTCGCGCGGTCGGAGATCGTCATCCTCATGCTGGCCGGCACGTCGGCGATCGACGACGTGCTGGGTCCCGACGGCGCCCGGCGTGCGGAGATGCTCACCGGGCGCACGGTGGTCAACATGGGCACCGTGCCGCCGGAGTACTCCGCCCGGCTGGCCGCCGAGATCACCGGCGCCGGCGGCGTCTTCGTGGAGGCGCCCGTGTCGGGGTCGCGACGCCCGGCGGAGGAGGGGACTCTCGTCGGCATGCTCGCCGGGCCCGAGGATGCGGTGGCGCGCGTCACACCGATCCTGGAGCCCTTGTGCGGCGCGCTCACCTTCTGCGGGGACGTCCCGTCGGCGTTGACGATGAAGCTCTCCGTCAACGTCTTCCTCATCGCGGTGGTGACGGGGCTGGCCGAGTCCTTCCATTTCGCCGCCCAGCACGGCGTGCCCGCGACCCTGTTGCGGCAGGTGCTCGATGCCGGGCAGATGTCCTCGTCCATCTCTCGCGTGAAGACCGCCAAGCTCGCGGCGGAGGACTGGACGCCGCAGGCATCCATCCGTGATGTGCTGATGAACAACGAGCTGATCACCGAGTCCGCGCGCACCGCCGGCATCGCGAGCCCGCTCCTCGACGTGACTCGGGAGTTGTACGCCGACGCCGTCGCGCGCGGTGACGGCGACCTCGACATGGCGGCCGTCGTGCGGGCGATCTCCGATCGATCGGCGGGCGGCGCCTCGCCGGAACTCACAGCCGGCATCCAGCCTGGCGGGACCAAATCGGGCGCATCCTCTGTTTGATCAGGTGACGCCGCAGCCAGCGGTGTCGCAGAGGAGACATCATGTCGAAGGACTACCGCAAGACCCCCGAGGCGCTCGGCCGCCTCACCGATCAGCAGTACGCCGTGACACAGGAAGAGGGCACCGAGCCCCCGTTCCGCAACGCTTACTGGGACCTGCACGACGACGGCATCTACGTCGATGTCGTCTCGGGCCAGCCCCTGTTCGCATCGACCGACAAGTTCGACAGCGGCACCGGATGGCCGAGCTTCACCCGCCCGATCGAGCCGGATGCCGTGGTCACCACGACCGACCGCACGCTGTGGATGACGCGCACCGAGGTGCGCTCGTCGGGCGCCGAGAGCCACCTCGGCCACGTGTTCGACGACGGCCCCCGCGCGGAGGGCGGCCTGCGCTACTGCATGAACTCGGCCGCGCTGAGGTTCGTGCCCGTCGAGGACCTCGCCGCCCAGGGTTACGGTGAGTACCTCGACCGTTTCCCGAACGCCCCCACCACCGACCCCACCCCTCAGGAGGATGCAGCATGACCAGCGGACCGAGCGACACCGGAGCCATCACCCAGCCGGCCGGCACCGAGACGGCCATCCTCGCGGGCGGCTGTTTCTGGGGCATGGAGGATCTGATCCGCCGTCAGCCCGGCGTGATCAGCACCCGCGTCGGCTACACGGGCGGTCAGAACGATCACGCGACCTACCGTCATCACCCAGGGCACGCCGAGGCGGTCGAGATCGTCTTCGATCCGAATGCGACCAGCTATCGCGACATCCTGGCGTTCTTCTTCCAGATCCACGACCCGTCGACGCTGAACCGCCAGGGCAACGACATCGGCACGAGCTACCGCTCCGCCATCTTCCCCGTCACGCCCGACCAGGAGCACGTCGCGCGCGAGACCATCGCCGACGTCGATGCGTCGGGGCTGTGGCCGGCGCCGGCCGTGACCACGATCGAGCCGCTGGGTGCGTTCTGGGAGGCCGAGCCGGAGCACCAGGACTACCTGCTGCGCTACCCCAACGGCTACACGTGCCACTTCCCGCGTGCGGGGTGGGTCCTGCCGTCCCGCGCCGACGCCTGAGCGACGCGCGGGAGTACGCCCCGAAGCTGTGAGGCGCACATCTTCGGGGCGTACCGTCAGGTCATGAGTACACAGAGCACGACGAAGAGCCCGTCCGACAGCGCCGCCCTCGGCCTCGGATCGGTGCTGGCGGGCTCACTGCCGTCCGCATTGATGACAGCGGATGCCCCGGCCCGCTACACCGTCGAGGCGGTGTTCACCCGTCGGCCGCAGCGCGAGGAGATCGCCGATCTGCTGAGCGACGAGACGCGCGAGATGCTGATCCGCAACGGATACCCCGTGGTCGAGCTGACGGTGTCCGATCGCCGCCTGGAGATCGCGAACACCAACCTCGAGGAGCTGCGCGACGGTCTCGGAACGGTGCTCGCCGACCGGCTCGCGGAGATCAGCGACCGCGCCGTCGAGCGCCGCGACGCGGCCGCCCTGCGCGACGAGAAGACGGCCGAGGGAGAGCGCGAGCGCGCCGCCGCCGTCGTGGCCCTCGCCGCGTCGGTCAGCTTCGAGCGCGCCGTGCCCGCTGCCGGATGATGCCGAACACGACGGTGGCGACGGTCCGATCGACCCGGGACTGAGGCGGTCAGCACTCCCACAGTCCGGTGTGAGACGGTGGACACATGCTCCACTGCGGTGATGGCATACCGACCCGAAAGGAAGGTGCCATGCCAGCGTGGTGGGAAGAAGTGCTCCATGTCGTGACCGGTCGTGTCAGCCGGCACGACGATCTCCCCGATCTGCGCGGGCTCGAGACGCGGCGGGTCGCTCTGGAGAAGACGCATTTCCTCGTCAACGACCGTGAGCGTCGCGGTGAGGAGCGGCGCACCTACGTGATGCGCCACGTCGCCTCGACCCGGCACGACACGACCACGGTGGCCGTGACCTCCAACGGCCGCGGCGTCGGCTCGCTCCCGCGCGAGGTCGCCGCGTCCATCGCTCCGCTCCTGCGCCGAATCGGCGGCGCGGCGATCATCAACGGGGCCGGAGCGCGCCCCGGCAGCCTCCGGCTGTGGGTCGATCTGCCCACCTCCGCCGCCCTCGGCGACTTCGCGCTTCAGCGGGACGGGGCGGCCACGCAGGACTCGTGACGCGTCGCGCCGGGCGCCGGCCCCGCCGCGGAGCACAATGTCCTCATGGCCGACCCCATCTGGAAGAACGACCCCGACGAGCATGACTTCCCCGCGGCGGAGGACTACCTCCGCCTCGTCGCCGATCCCGAGCGGGCCCGTTCTCTCGTCGCGGCCCTGCGCACGCGGGCGACGGTGGTGAAGAAGGCGAAGGACATCCTGCGGGCGGCGAACCTGCCGCTGCTTCCGATCGACAATCCGCACGTCGCCGATGACCTCCGCAAGGTGCGCGCGGGCAAGCCGCTGTCGCCCGTGCTCATCGTCCACGGCGACCTCACGCGCGGGCTGCCCGCGCAGATCGCCGACGGCTATCACCGCGTCTGCGCCAGCTGGTACCTCGACGAGAACACGGAGATCCCGTGCCGCATCGTCGGGCCGGACGCCGCCGCGGCGTGAACGCATGAACCTGCAGACGCTCGCGCTGGTGGGTGCGGTCGCGCTGCTCGGTCCGCTGCTGTCCGCCGGCAGTCGGTGGCGCGTGCCGGTCGTGATCGGCGAGCTCGTCGCGGGCATGGTGATCGGCGTCTCCGGGCTGCACCTGGTCGACCCCACCGACCGCACGTTCAGCTTCCTCGCGACGCTCGGCTTCGGTCTCACGATGTTCGTCGCGGGCACCCACGTGCCGCTTCGCGACGCGCGCCTGCGCCCGGCGCTCGGCCGGGGCGCGCTGCAGGCCGTCGTGGTCGGCGTGGTCGCCGCCTTCGCCGGCTGGGGACTCGCGACGCTGTTCGACACGGGGCACGCCGCCGTCTACGCCGTGGTCATGGCGTCGTCCTCCGCCGCGCTCGTGCTGCCCGCCGTCCAGCAGACGCGTCTCGGAGGTCCGCCGCTGCTGGCCACCATCGCGCAGGTCGCGATCGCCGACACGGCCTGCATCGTCGCCCTGCCCCTCGCGATGGACCCGGAGCGTGCACCGGTCGCGGCCCTCGGCGCGCTCGGCATCGCCGCCGTGGCGCTGCTGCTGGCGCTGGGGCTGCGGTGGGGCGCGCGCGGCGACCGGTGGAAGCGCCTGCGCGAGACCAGCAAGACGCACGAGCTCGCGATCGAGCTGCGCGTCAGCCTCATCCTGGTCTGCGCACTCGGCGCCCTCGCCACCGTCTCGCACGTCTCCGTGCTGCTCGCCGGTTTCGCCGGCGGTCTGGCGGTCGCCAGCGCCGGGGAGCCGCGGCGACTCGCCCGACAGCTGTTCGCGGTGACGGAGGGCTTCCTCTCGCCCCTCTACTTCGTGTGGCTCGGCGCGTCGCTCTCGCTCGGCAGCCTCGTCGACGCGCCCGCGTACCTCTGGCTCGGTGTGCTGCTGGGGGCGGGTGCGCTCCTCGCGCACCTGTCCGGGGTGCTGCTGCGGCAGCGTCCGCTGTGGGCCGTGATCGCCGCCGCCCAACTCGGCGTCCCGATCGCCGCCGCCACGATCGGAGCCGAGACGGGAGCGCTCACCGCGGGGGAGCAGGCGGCGCTCGTGCTCGGGGCGATCGTGACGATCGCGGCGCTGGCGGCATCCACCGCGGTCGCCTCCCGGCGCACGGCGGTTCGTGCCGAGGGCGCGGATGCCGCCGACGGCACGGATGCCGCGTCGAACGTCAGCCCGCCATCGCGCTGACCGCGCCCGCGACGTAGGGGATCAGCCAGATCGCCCAGACGACGATGCTGAAGCGGTGGAACGCGCGCTTCTCGTTCTCGCGGCCCCGCACCAGCACGATGACCGCCCAGATCAGGTGGATCGCCATGAGGACGATCGCGGCGGTGCCGGTCCAGGCCATGAGGGTTCCCGCGGCCGTCTCGGCGACGCCGTCCGCGCGCCGGTCGGCCGCGATCTGCGTCATGAGCAGGGTGCCGGTGGTGTCGGCGGCGAGGCCGAGGGCGAACATGCCGGCGTGCCACCAGCGCAGCGTGCGCTGGATCCGCTCCGCCCAGACGCCGACGCTGTAGAAGACGAGGGCGGCGGTGATGATGACGATGGAAAGTGGAAGCATGCGGCCACTCTACGCCGAATCCTTCAGTTATGTTGAAGGTTTTCGGGGACGCGCCACAGCTGCTCGATCGGCACGCCCGTGCCGAGCACGTTCTGCGCGGCGCGGTGCCCCGAGCACAGCGCCGCCGTGACGGTCGCCGGGTCGTCGGTCCACGTCGCCTCGCCGGCCAGGTGCAGCACACCGCCGACCGGTGTGGCCAGGGTGTCGTGGTCGTCGGTCGTCGACCCCGGACGCATGAAGGCGTACGAGCCGCGCGCGTAGGGGTCGTCCTGCCATGCGGTGCGCTGGACGGCCACCGGATCGGGGACGTCGCTCCCGTACAGGCGTCGCAGCTGCGCCATCACGGAGGCGACGACCTCCGCATCCGCCTCGTGCCGCGTCGCGACCGCCGCCGGTCCGGCGGCGAAGGTCAGCAGCGTCGGCTCGCCGTGCAGCGCGGTCAGGTCGTACCAGGAGTGCCACCACCGCCCCTGGGCCCCCTGCTGGCGTACGGCGTACACGTCGGAGTCCCAGAACCGCTCCGGGAAGCGCAGGAACAGCTTCTCGAACGCGTTCATGCGCAGCCGGCCGAGCGCGCCGGCCACCGGCTCGGGCAGGGGCGGCTCGATCGCGAACGAGGCCGATTGCAGCACGCCGACCGGCACGGTCACCACGACATCCCGGCTGGTGAACGCGCCCCGGTCGGTCGTCACCGTCACACCCTCGGCGCCCCATCGCACGCGGGAGACGACGTGGGCGAGCCGGATGTCGAGCCCGCGCGCCAGGCCCGTGGCGAGGGCGTCGTAGCCGTCGGGGAAGACGACCTCGTCGCCGTCGATCTGGTCGTCGTCGAGGCCGTGGGCCGCGAGATCGCCGATCGCCGCGCCGTACTGCTCTTCGCTGCGGTGCGCCAGGTACTCGCGCACGCGCTCGGCCCGTTCCGCCTCCCAGCCCTGGGCGGCGAGGGCCGCCTCGGTCACGTCGCGGTAGGTGGCGTCGGGCGCGGATGCCGCGATCAGCGGCACCAGGGCGGCATCCACGGCACGGATGTCGGCCACGTACGCGGCCGCTTCGTCGGTGCTCAATCGCCGCCCGTCGGGGGAGTAGTGCGCGATCGGTCGGCTGTCGGGCTGGTAGCCGCCGACCGTGAACTCCACGGTGCGCATGCCGAATGCGCTCGCCGCGGCGGCCACCGGGCTGTCGGTGATCCCGTGGATCCACGAGGCGCCCCGGTCGGTGACGCGCCCGTCGGACCGATCGGTCCAGACGCGGCCGCCGATGCGATCGCGCGCCTCGAGGACGACGGTGCGCCGTCCGGCATCCGTCAGCAGGCGCGCCGCGGCGAGCCCCGAGATCCCGGCACCGATGACGATCGAATCGAATGCGGCCACGGCGCGTCCCTTCCTCCCGGCGGCGCCTCCCTCGGCGTCGTAGGAGCGACGTTAGCGCGCGGGCCCGCTCATCCGGTGCTGCGCACGTCGTCGAGGGCCGCGTCGAGGGTCGCGAGGATCGCCGCGCACCGCTCGACGTCCTCCCGCGTGCCGGACAGCTCGAACTCGAACAGCACGGGCCGGCCCGACGTCTGCGACAGCTGGCGGGCGGCGGCCTGGTAGTAGTCGCCGAAGTTGCGGTTGCCCGACCCGATGATCCCGACCATCCGTCGGCGCGTCATGGGCGAGCGCAGGAACGCCCGCACCCCCGCGGGCAGGGTCACCTCTTCGGCGTTGCCCGCCTTGTACGACGGCGTCAGCAGCACCCACGGTCCGGTCGGCTCCGTGCGACGCACGTCCGAGCGTGCGAGGTTGAGCACCCGTCGGCCGTCGATCCGCGCGAGCGCCTCGGCGAACCGGCCGGTCAGGTTCGACGACGAGGAATAGTAGTACACGGGGATCTTCCGCATGTCGACAGTCTGATCGGACGGGATGGCGCGCGCTCGCCGCATCGGCGTGACAAACCCGATGCGCTCACAGGCGGTGGGCGTCGAGCCACTCCAGGAGCGCCGGGAGCGCGAGGTAGGCGCTCGTGCCGTGGTCGGCGTCGCGGACGGGGTGGAACTCCACGTCGATCCCGAGCGCCCTCTCGTGGGCCACGAACGCCTCCGTCGCGGAGGGCACGACCAGCGTGTCGTCGAGCCCCTGCGCGACGAACAGGGGAGCGGCGAAGGCCGCCCCGCCGGCCGAGTTCTCGGCCAGGATGCCGGCCCAGGGCTGCACCGTGGCCGGGTCGGCCGTGACGAACCGCCCCACGACCGGCTGGCCGATCCGGTGCAGGCGCGAGATGTCGGTCAGCAGGCACAGTCCGTTCATCTCGGGGAGGATCTCCTGCGCCGCGGGGGTGAGGATGCCGTCCAGGTCGGCGCCGCGGTCGGCGTACACCCCGGCATACGCCGTGAAGGCGTACGCGCCGATCGTCACCCCCGAGATGTCGTCGAGGTGGGCGCTGAGCAGCGAGGTGAGATCCGCCGCGGGTGCGGCGACGGCGACGGCCTCGATCGTGAGCTCGGGCGCGTAGGCCGCCGCGCGTTGCGCCGCGAACAGCACGGCCTGGCCGCCTTGCGAGTGGCCCCACAGCACGACCCGGTCGGATGCCTGGGCGTCGGAGAGCTCCCGCGCCGCCCGCACGGCGTCGAGCACGGCGTTGCCGCCGGTGTCGCCGACGAGATAGGAGTCGGGACCCGCGGTGCCCATGCCGACGTAGTCGGTCGCGGCGATCGTGTAGCCCCGGTCGAGCAGCGCGCGCATCCCCTCGATCAGCTCGAACGGGTCGAACGCGCGAGAGGGTGCGCAGTCCGCGGCGGCGCCGGTGGTGGGATGCCCCCAGGCGAGCACCGTCCGCCCCCCGCGAGGCGCTCCCTCGCGCGGGGAGACGACGATGCCGGTGGACAGGACGGGGGCGCCGTGCACATCGGTCGTGCGGTACATCACCCGCCAGGCGCGGGCGTCGAACGGCACCCCCACCAGCTCCGCCGATCGCACGAGCGCGCCCGCAGGGCCGTCCGTCGCCCCCGCCGGCGCGACGTAGAACGCGGCCTCGTCGCGGCGCTCGATGTCGTCGCCGATGAGCCGCGCGCCGACCACGGCGGCCACGCACGCGAGCACGAGGGCCGTCACGACGAGGATCGCGCGCGCGATCGGGTGGCGCCGGCGGACACGGGCGCGATCATTTCTCATGGCCGGAGCCTAGTGGCCGAGCGGCGCGGGCCTTGTGTGGTCAGACCACATCTGCCATACTGATCGCAGACAGGCCCGAGAGCCCTCGGACCCGGAAAGCGATGACGCGGACACCGTGTCCGCGCCGGGTAGGAGACCCACAATGTCCACCTCGATCGATGCTCTGGTCGAAGGCGCACAAGCCGCGCTCGCAGAGTACGCATCTTTCACCCAGGAGCAGGTCGACCAGATCGTTCGCAAGGCGAGCGTCGCGGCCCTGCACTTCCACGGCGAACTCGCCCTCATGGCTGTCGAAGAGACCGGTCGCGGTCTGTTCGAGGACAAGGCCGTGAAGAACATGTTCGCCTGCGAGCACGTGACGAACTCGATCATCAACCAGAAGACCGTCGGCGTCATCTCGCACGACGAGATCACCGGCATCACCGAGATCGCCGACCCCGTGGGCGTCATCTGCGCGCTGACGCCGGTCACCAACCCGACCTCGACCGCGATCTTCAAGTCGCTCATCGCGCTGAAGACCCGCAACCCCATCGTCTTCGGCTTCCACCCCGCCGCCCAGAAGTGTTCCGTGGCCGCGGCGAAGATCGTCCGGGACGCCGCGGTCGCCGCCGGCGCCCCCGAGGACTGCATCCAGTGGATCGAGGAGCCCTCCATGGAGGCCTCCGGCGAGCTCATGAACCACCCGGGTGTGGCGCTCATCCTCGCCACCGGCGGCAACGCGATGGTCCGCGCCGCCTACTCCTGCGGAAAGCCCGCCCTCGGCGTCGGCGCCGGCAACGTGCCCGCCTTCATCGAGCGCACCGCCAAGGTGGGTCGCGCCGTCAACGACATCGTCCTGTCGAAGTCGTTCGACATGGGCATGGTCTGCGCCAGCGAGCAGGCGGTCATCCTCGACGAGCCGATCGCCGCCGAGGCGCTCGCCGAGTTCGCCCGTCTGCACGCCTACATGGCGACCGCGGACGAGAAGCGGATGCTGGAGGAGTTCATCTTCGGCGTCACCGCCGGCAGCGAGAACTGCGCCGGCGCGAAGCTCAACCCCACCGTCGTCGGCCAGTCGCCGCAGTGGATCGCCGAGCACGCCGGCTTCACGGTGCCCGAGAACACGTCGATCATCCTCGCCGAGGTCTCCGGGGTCGGTCCCCACGAGCCCCTGACGCGGGAGAAGCTCGCACCCGTGCTCGCCGTGCTGCGCGCCTCGAGCCCCGCCGAGGGCATCGATCTGGCCCGCCAGATGGTCGACTTCGACGGTCTCGGCCACTCCGGCGCCATCCACTCCAACGACCAGGACGTCATCGCCGAGTTCGGCAAGGTCGTCAAGGCCGTCCGCATCATCGAGAACAGCCCGTCGGCACTGGGCGGCATCGGTGACATCTACAACGCCTTCATGCCGTCGCTCACCCTCGGCTGCGGCTCCTACGGTCACAACTCGGTCTCCAACAACGTCTCGGCGGTGAACCTCTTGAACGTCAAGCGCATCGGTCGTCGCAACAACAACCTGCAGTGGTTCAAGATCCCCGCGAAGACCTACTTCGAGCCGAACGCGATCCGCTACCTCGCCGACATGCGCGGCCTCGAGCGCGTCACGATCGTGACCGACGAGACCATGACCAAGCTCGGCTACGTCGACAAGATCATGGATGTGCTGAACCGTCGCGAGAACCGCGTGCAGGTGCAGCTCATCAACACGGTCAAGCCGGAGCCCAAGGTCTCCGAGGTGCGTGCCGGCGCCGACCTGATGCGTCAGTTCCAGCCCGACACGATCATCGCCCTCGGCGGCGGGTCGCCGATGGACGCCTCCAAGGTGATGTGGCTGCTCTACGAGAACCCCGAGGTGGAGTTCTCCGACATGTGCGAGAAGTTCTTCGACGTGCGCAAGCGCGCGTTCAAGTTCCCCGAGCTCGGCAAGAAGGCGAAGCTCGTCTGCATCCCGACCACGTCGGGCACGGGCAGCGAGATGACCCCGTTCGCCGTCATCACCGACGACGAGAGCGGCATGAAGTACCCGCTCGCCGACTACGCGCTGACCCCGTCGGTCGCGATCATCGACCCCGTGCTCACCAAGGTGCTGCCCGGCTTCCTGGTCGCCGACGCCGGCTTCGACGCCCTGACCCACGCCACCGAGGCGTTCGTCTCCGTCTACGCCAACGACTACACCGACGGCCTGTGCCTGCACGCGATCAAGCTCATCTTCGAGAACATCGAGCGCAGCACGAAGGCCCAGCCGAACTCGACGGATGCCGAGGACATCAAGGCCCGCGAGAAGATGCACAACGCGGCATCCATCTCGGGCATGGCCTTCGGCAACGCGTTCCTCGGGATCGTGCACGCGATGGCACACGTCACCGGTGCGACGTACCACCTGGTGCACGGCCGCACGAACGCGGTCTACCTGCCGCACGTCATCCGGTACAACGGCACCGTCCCGACGAAGCTCACCAGCTGGCCGAAGTACGAGCGCTACATCGCCCCCGAGCGGTTCCAGGAGATCGCCAAGCACCTGGGCCTGCCGGCATCCACCCCGGAGGAGGGCGTCGAGAGCTACGCCCGCGCCGTCGAGGAGCTGCGCGACCGGGTCGGCATCGAGCGCTCGTTCCAGCAGCAGGGCGTCGACGAGACCACCTTCATCTCGGGCCTGCAGGATCTCGCCCTGGCCGCGTACCGCGACCAGTGCGCCCCGGCGAACCCGCGGATGCCGATGATCGAGGACATGAAGACCCTCATGGAGGCGGCGTACTACGGCACGTCGTTCGCCGAGGTCCGCGCCGCGCGGAAGGTCGCGCACGCGGAGAGCGAGGCCGTGACGGGAACCGTCCGCACGGCGCCCGCCAAGGGAGCGGTCAAGAAGGCCAAGGCCAGCGCCTGATCGACGCTGCGGAACGAGGGGGGTCGGGGGAGCATACCCGGCCCCCTTCTCCGTGCCCGCGCGATCTCCGTACCCTGGACCCATGCACAGGCCGCGCCGCGTACGGGTCGGGGACATCGCCCCCTGGGTCGTGACGGCGCTCGCCGTGGTCGGCGGCATCGCCGTCGCGACCGCCGTCGCGGTGGCGGGGACGGCCGGCGAGGACCCGCGCCCCACCGCGGACGCCGCTCCACCCGCGGCGACGGCGCCGGCCGCGACGCCGGCGGGCACAGCGGCGACGGATGCTCCCGCGGACGCCCCGGAGAACACGACCGCCTACGACATCGCCGCCCTGCCCCAGATCGACGTGTGGTCGGTGACGCCCGGCATCCCCGTCGACGATGCGCCCTTCGCGCCGATGACCGGAGAGCTCGCGCGCCCCGTGACGGCGGCGCCGATCTTCGCCGATCCCGCCGGCGAGCCGCTGGGATACCTCCCGCGCGACGCCGCCTACGGCGGGACGACGGTGCCGGTCGTCGTCCGCCAGCAGCACTGGGTCAAGGTCCTGCTCGCGGGTCGGCAGGGCGTTCCGCCGGACGGCAACCCCGCGCAGACGGTCGGCTGGCTGCGCGCCGCGGATGTCGAGCTCACGCCCGTGACCGCGTACGTGGAGGTGCACCTGGCACAGCACACGATCGACATCGTCTCGGCATCCGGTGTCGAGCGGGTCGCCGACGACTTCGCGTGGGGCAAGCCGTCGACGCCCACGCCGGTGGGCCGCACGTTCGTGATGCTGACGCGCGTCGTGCCGGAGTTCGCGTACACCCAGGGCCATCCGCTCGTCTACCTGGGCGTGCAGTCGTCGTCGATGGCCGGATTCGACGGCGGCACGGTCGCGGTGACCGCGTTCCACTACTACCGGGAGCGCTCGGGTGCGACGTCGTTCGGCTGCATCTATCTGGACGGGGCCGCGACCGATCGGCTCGCGCAGCTGCCGCCCGGGACGCCCGTCATCGTCTCCCCGTAGGACGCCTCGCGCGCGCTGCCGTGCGCGGGCCCGCGGGGTTGTGCACAGGCGGACGGAGACCCCGAGGCGAGGTCGCTACGATGACCGCGTGCGCTTCGACTTCGACGGTGAGATCTTCCGCTGGTCCGCCCGGCGGGAGGACTGGTACTTCGTCGAGCTGCCCGCCGCCGTCAGCGCCGACATCCGCGAGCTCCCGCGTCCGCCGCGCGGATTCGGCGCCGTGCGCGTCGACGTGGTCATCGGCGGCTCGCAGTGGCGCACCTCCGTCTTCCCCGACGCGGAGCGCGGACGCTACGTGCTGCCGCTGAAGCGAGCGGTGCGTGAGGCGGAGGGTATCGACACCGCGGGCAGCGTGCGTGTCCGACTCGACGTGCTCCATGGCTGACGCGGCCGTGGTGCTCGTCGCGGCGGCCTATCTCGGGGCGGCAATCGTCGGCGTGGTCCTCGCCGTCGTCGACCTGCGCACGCATCGCCTGCCGAACGCCATCGTGCTTCCCGCGCTCGCCGTCACCGTCGCGCTGCTCGCGGCATCCTGCCTGCTCGGCGCGCCCTGGAGCGCGCTCCTGCGTGCGCTCGCGGCCGGCGCCGTGCTGTTCGTGCTCTTCCTCCTCCTGCGCATGCTCGGCGGCGGGGCGATGGGCGGAGGCGACGTCAAGCTCGCCGCGCTGGTCGGCGTCCTCCTCGGCTGGGCCGGGTGGTCGGCGGTCGTGCTGGGCGTCCTCGCCGCCTTCCTGCTGGGCGGCGTCGTCGCCGTCGCGCTGCTGGTGACCCGCCGGGCGAGCCGGTCGACGCGCATCCCCTTCGGGCCCTTCCTCGTCGCCGGAACCTGGATCGGGGTCCTCGCCGAAGGGGTGTGACCCCAGCCGGTCGCTGTCAAGGCCGCGCGGCCGGCGGAGGTCGCCGCCTATCCTGGCGGGATGGACATCTCCCGCGTCATCGCCCGCGCGCTGTCGCTGACGCCTGTCCGCGCGTTCCTGCGCTACGGCGAGCGGCGCGGCGCGATGCTGGCCGACAGCGTCACCTATCGGACGCTCTTCAGCGTCTTCGCGGCGGCGCTGCTGGGCTTCTCCGTCGCGGCCCTGTGGCTGTCCGGCGACCCGCAGGCGTGGCAGGCGCTCATCGCGGCGGTCGACCGGGCCATCCCCGGCCTCGTGGGCGAGAACGGCCTCATCAAGGTGGACGAGATCGACCTGTCGGTCGGCCTCTCGGTGGCCGGCGTGCTCTCGCTCATCGGTCTCGTGGGCGCGGCGATCGGTGCCATCGGGTCGCTGCGCACGGCGATGCGCGTCGTGTGCGACAAGCTCACCGATGACGTGCCCATCTGGATCGTGCTCCTCCGAAACGTCGGTCTCGCCGTGGCCGTCGGCGGCGCCCTGCTCGCCTCCGCGGTCGTCACGATGCTGGGGACCGCCGGCCTGGACGTCGTGGCGCAGTGGCTCGGCCTCACACGCGAGGACCCCGCCATCGCCTGGGGCACCCGAGGGCTCGCGATCGTGGTGACCTTCGTGCTGGATGCCGCGGCGGTGGCGGTCCTGTTCCGCGTGCTCTCGGGTGTGCGCGCCCCCGCGAAGGCGCTCTGGACGGGCGCCCTCCTGGCCGCGGTGGGGCTCACGGTCCTCCAGCAGCTGTCCGGGCTGTTCGTCGGCGGCGCCGCGTCCAACCCGCTTCTCGCGTCCTTCGCGGCGCTGATCGCGCTGCTGCTGTGGATCAACCTCTCGGCGCAGGTGATCCTGATCGCCACGGCGTACATCTTCACGCTCGTCGAGGAAGGCGACGACCGCGTACGTGCGCGCCACGGCGCCGCGACGTTCGCTCAGCGACGCGTGCGCTCCGCGGAGAACGTCCTCGCTCTCGCGGCCGCCGAACTCGAGGAGGCCCGGCGGGCGGAGCAGAAGGAACGTGACGGCGCCGGAGCGTCCTGACGGTCGCGTGTAACGGCCAGGTAAGAGCCGCGTGAAAAGACCCCCGCCGATGTGCATCGGGCGGGGGCGCACGTTAGCGTGTGAACTGTGTCAGAACCCGAATCTGTGACCGGTCCCACCTCCGTGCCCCACCCGCTCCACGCGACGCACCCGCTGGCTCTCGCGCCGGTGACCGGTCCGGCGAGCTCGGTCGACGGATTCGTCCGCCAGTTCCTGCGGAACCTCAACTACGAGCGGGGCGTGCCGCTGTCGGCATCCAGCCCGAACGACCGCTACTTCGCCTTCGCGATGACCGTGCGCGACTACCTCATGGCGCGCTGGCTGGAAGACCTGCGCCGTCAGCGCGTCGCGCAGGCGAAGGGCGTGTGCTACCTCTCGGCGGAGTACCTGCTCGGCCGCCAGCTCGACAACAACCTGCTCGCGAGCGGTCTGACCGAGATCGCCACCGAGGCGATGGCCGCCTGCGGCATCGACATCGACGAGCTGCGGGCGCAGGAGGTGGAGCCGGGCCTCGGAAACGGCGGTCTGGGACGCCTCGCCGCGTGCTTCATCGACTCGCTCGCGACGATGGGCGTGCCGAACGTCGGCTACGGCATCCGCTACGAGTACGGCATCTTTCGTCAGACCTTCGTCGGCGGTCAGCAGGTCGAGCAGCCCGACGCGTGGCTCACCCTCGGCTCCCCGTGGGAGTTCCCGCACCCCGAGGCCGCTCGCCGCATCTCCTTCGGCGGACACACCGAGACCTACGACGACGACGGCGTCATCCGCAACCGGTGGGTTCCGGGCTGGCACGTTCAGGCGGTGCCCTACAACTACATGGTGCCCGGATACCTCAACGGCCGCGTCAACACCCTGCGGCTGTGGAGCGCGAAGGCCACCGACTCGTTCGATCTGCGCGTCTTCAACTCCGGCGACTACGAGGAGGCCGTGCGCGCCCAGACGTTCGCCGAGAACATCTCCAAGGTCCTCTACCCGGAGGACTCCACCCCGCAGGGCAAGGAGCTGCGCCTCCAGCAGCAGTACTTCTTCGTCGCGGCATCCATCGGCGACTTCCTGGAGAACACGCTGCCGGACGACTTCGACCTCGAGAAGCTGCCCGATCGCGTGATCTTCCAGCTCAACGACACCCACCCCGTCATCGGCGTGCCCGAGCTCATGCGCGTGCTCATCGACGAGAGGAAGCTCGAGTGGGATGCCGCGTGGGCGATCACGCAGCAGTGCTTCGCGTACACGTGCCACACGCTGCTGCCCGAGGCGCTCGAGGTGTGGTCGGTCGACCTGCTCGGCCGCCTGCTGCCGCGGCATCTGGAGATCATCTACCGCATCAACGAGGAGTTCCTCGACGCGGTGCGCGAACGCTACGGCGACGACGAGATGCGCATCCGCAACATGTCGATCATCTCCGAGTTCCCCGAGCGGAGCGTCCGGATGGCGTACCTGGCGACCGTCGCGGGCGCCAAGGTCAACGGCGTGGCCGAGCTGCACTCGCAGCTGCTGCGCGACAAGGTGCTGCCCGACTTCAACGACTTCTTCCCGGGCAAGTTCACCAACGTCACCAACGGCATCACGCCGCGCCGTTTCGTGCGGCTCGCGAACCCGGGGCTCTCCGAGCTGATCACCGAGGCCATCGGTACCGGCTGGCTCACCGATCTCGAGCGCCTGCGTGAGCTCGAGACCTACGCGGAGGATCCGCAGTTCCGTCAGGCCTTCGCCGACGTGAAGGCGGCGAACAAGCGGCGCCTCGGCGAGGTGCTGCGCGCCCGCGACGGCTTCGAGATCAGCGACGGCCACATGCTCGACGTCATGGTCAAGCGCCTGCACGAGTACAAGCGCCAGATGCTGAAGCTGCTCCACGTCGTCACGCAGTACGAGAGCATCGTGTCGGGCCGGGTCGCGGCATCCGAGATCCTCCCGCGCACCGTGATCTTCGGGGCGAAGGCGGCTCCGGGCTACGTGATGGCCAAGCGCATCATCCACCTCATCAACGCCGTCGGCGAGGTCGTGAACGCCGACCCGCGGGTCGAGGGGCGCCTGAAGGTGCTCTTCCCGCCGAACTACAACGTCACCCTCGCCGAGCGGCTGATCCCGGCTGCCGATCTGTCGGAGCAGATCTCGCTGGCCGGCAAGGAGGCCTCGGGCACCGGCAACATGAAGTTCGCGCTCAACGGCGCGCTGACGATCGGCACCGACGACGGCGCGAACGTCGAGATCCGCGAGCTGGTCGGCGACGACAACTTCTTCCTCTTCGGCATGAGCGAGCCCGAGGTGGAAGCGCTGTGGGCCCGCGGCTACAAGCCGGCGGACTTCTACCAGCGGGACGAGAACCTCCGCCGGGCGATGGATCTCATCGCCTCCGGCGCGTTCTCGGGCGGCGACCGCAGCGTGTTCGAGCCGATCGTGTCGAACCTGCTCTACGACGACCGCTTCATGGTGCTCGCGGACTACTCCTCCTACGTGGCCGCGCAGGCACGGGTGGATGCGGCCTACACCGATCAGGATGCCTGGACGCGCTCGGCGATCCTGAACGTCGCCCGCTGCGGGTTCTTCTCGTCCGATCGCTCGATGCGCGACTACATCGAGCGCATCTGGCACACCCCGCCGATCCTCTGACGCGGGTGCGTCTCGACTCGCTGCGCTCGCTCGACGACCGGCGTGCCCCGCGTCCCGGTCGTTGAGCGAGGAGCGCAGCGAGTCGAAACGCGCCGCCGCCTCCCGTCCTCAACTGCAAGGCGCGCTGCCCGACACGCCGCCTCCGCGGGGGATGCGGCGGCGTGTCGCCCGGCATCCCTTGCCCTTCGGCTCGCGACCGTGCCACGGCACGCTGCCGCGGCCACGCGCTGCGCCCCGCCCCGCCCCGCGTCCCGGTCGTTGAGCGAGGAGCGCAGCGA